>JAFTNI010000214.1 GCA_017451975.1 Clostridia bacterium | reverse complement strand
GACCTCAACGATGTCAACATGATAGACCACTATCACCTCGAGGCTTATGGTAAATCTGCGGTTAACTACAACCGCGATATCGAAATATTCCCTGTGCTTAACGCGATGTTTGAAAAAATCTACGGTACCTCACCCTATAAGAGCCCCACGGATATGGGCGTTAATATGGCAGGCTTCTGCATAACAGACGACGAAGCTTGCAAACAAGCCTCCTACGATGAAATAATACGCCGTTATTTCGCGGCAAAATGCGCCGTGCGCCAAGGGCAGAGCGATGGCAGCGACGTTTATAAAATCGAAATTCTCATGAGCAAGCTCGGCATAACCCCCGCAAACAGAGCTTGCGTGGAATTCGCGAGAAACAAAGCTGAGGAAACGGGCGAACCCGCTATGGCGCTCGAGCTTGCCGACGGCAGAATAGTAACGGGCAAAACCACAGACCTTCTGGGCGCAGGCTCAGCTCTCCTTTTGAACGCGCTAAAGCTTCTTGCGGGTATACCCGAAGAAACCTTACTTATTCCCCCTGAAATAATCGAGCCAATACATCACCTTAAGGTTACCCACATGGGCAACAAAAACCCCCGTATGCACACAGATGAGCTTCTTATAGCTCTTTCCATCTGCGGTAATACAGACGAAAACGCGGCGCTAGCCATAGAGCAGCTCGATAAACTCAAAAACGCGGAAGCTCACTCCTCTGTGATTTTGGCGAGAGTTGACGAAAACGTTTTCAAAAACCTCGGCATCAACCTCACCTGCGACCCCGTTTACCAGAGAAATAACCTCTATCACAGATAAAGCATAAAAGCTTGCGCGCATTGGCGCAAGCTTTTATATTTACCTTTTTTTAATTCAATTAAAGGAGCAAAAAATGCACCCATATATTTCAATTTTTGGCGCGGAATTTTCCTCATATTCTTTAATGGCAATTGTGGGCTTGCTCGTAGCGGGCTTCATATTCTGCCGCAGAGTGGCGGAAAAAGGCGGAAGCGGCAACGAATCCATGTTTCTTCTGCTTGCCATAGCCTTCGGTATGTACGCGGGCGGCCACGTTCTCTTTTTTATAACTAACGCAGGAAGGTGGCACCTTCTGGCAGAAGCAAAAAATTCCGAAGAATTTTTTAAAACCTTTTCCCTTCTTGCAAACGGGCTCGTTTTCTACGGCGGGCTTATAGGCGCTTCGCTTTGCGGCTTGGCTTACCTTAAAATCCGCAAGCTCCCCAAGGAAGTCTATATGGATAGCGCCGCACTTTTCGCCCCCTTGTTCCACGGGTTTGCGCGCGTTGGTTGCTTTCTTTCGGGCTGCTGCTATGGAATAGAAAGCAGCTTCGGCTTTGCCGACGCGCAAGGTGTTACGCGCTTCCCTGTTCAGCTTCTGGAAGCGGCTTGCAATTTTGCAATAGCGGCAATTATTTTCGTTATTCTGAAAAAAGGCTTGCTTCAGGGCAAAGTGTTCTACCTTTACCTTGCCGTATACGCATTTGTGCGATTCTTCGATGAATTTCTGCGCGGCGATGAAATTCGCGGCTTCGTTTTAGGGCTTTCCACCTCGCAGTTTATAAGCATATTTGTAGAGGTGTTCGCGCTTGTTATGCTATTTTTACCTATAATAAAAAACAAAACCTCGGAAAATTAATTCCGAGGTTTTATTTTCAGCTCTGATTACTTTTCAGCGCCCACTCTCTTATCGCCTTCAGGATTTTTATATCCTCCTGCGATATCGTTTCGTAGCCCTCCAGCCCGAGCAGGTATCTCGGGTCAATGTCCAATATCTGGCATATTCTTTTGAGCTGTTCCAAATTCGGCTCTTGAATATTGCGCTCTATTTTTGAATAATTCGATTGATTCATGGGGATAAGGCGAGCCATATCGCTTTGTAAAATATCCTTATCTTCCCTTGCGTTGCGTATTTTTTCTCCTATATTCATTTGAATCACCTCTCACAAAAAAATTATAGCAAATTTAACTAAAACTATTGACAAAGTGTTAAAAATACGATATACTCTGTATCGTATAGTTAAATAGTAACTATAAAATCAAAACATTTATTATATTACACTTTAAGGAGAATTATCATGAATTACGATCCTCAGGAAAGAAAAAACATTCCCACACCTCCCACCGGCGACGGTAAAGGTATGTCTATTGCAGGCCTTGTTCTCGGCATACTCGGCGTTATCGGCGGCTTTATTCCCGTTGTTACATACTTCACAGCTGTATTTGCAATTCTCGGTTTGATCTTCGGCGCACTTGGCATGAAGAGATCCAAACGCGCATACGGCCGCGCTTCCGGTCTTGGAGTAGCCGGCCTTGTTCTCGGTATCATCGGTACTTCCTTTGCTGCACTCGGTCTTATCTGCAATCTTCTCTGCCTCGGCGCTTTGTACGAAGCAGGCGAATCTCTCAACGACCTCAGCAACTGGCTCTGATTAGCCAAAATTAATTTGCCAAAATTGTTGTCCACAACACAAAAATTAGTGTTCTGATACAGAACACTAATTTTTGTTTATAGGAGGAGTTTTTATGTTTCCTTATTTTATTTTGTTCGGAAAGGTCATTTCCATGTATGCCCTTATGGCTATAATAGGCTTGCTTGCGGGCGGCTTTATATTCTGTAAAAGAATAGACTCAAAGGGACTTGACTATACCGAAACAATATTCTTTATTATGGTTCTTGCCCTGGGAATGTACCTGGGCGGGCCGATAATTTACGGCATAACAAATATAAAATACTGGCATATTTTTCTGAAAGTAAAAACCTTTAAAGAATTTATAACCGTTTTTTCCGCCATTTTCAGCGGCTCGGTTTTCTACGGCGGGCTTATAGGCGCTTTTATACTTGGTATGATTTACCTTAAGCTACGCAAGCTGCCGCGCGAGGTTTATATGGATAACGCCGCGCTTTTCGCCCCCATATTTCACGGGTTTGCGCGCATAGGCTGTTTTTTCGGCGGCTGCTGCTACGGAATAGAAAGCAGCTTCGGCTTTGCCGCGCACGGCAACACAGTTTCCAATATAGGCGAGGTTACGCGCTTCCCCGTTCAGCTTCTGGAAGCGGCTTGCAATTTCGCAATAGCGGCAATTATTTTCGTTATTTTGAAAAAGGGCTTGCTTCAGGGCAAAGTTTTTTACGTTTACCTTTCAATTTATGCCTTTGTGCGCTTCTTCGATGAATTCCTGCGCGGCGACGAGCTTCGCGGCTTCATTTTCGGGCTTTCCACTTCACAGTTTATAAGCATTTTTGTAGAAATATTTGCTCTTATTATGCTTTTCTTACCTTTGGTAAAAAATAAAACCTCGGAAAACTAAGCGTGATGTTCCTATCGGAGAAATCAAAAATCAGATTGCCCATATAGCACAGATTTGATCTGCAGTAAACAAATAATTATCCCCGACAGATTTTTAATGGTCTGTCGGGGAATATTTATTTCCATCGTTCAATAAAAAAATCGTTTTCTTTGGTTTCTTTCACTGAATATTGCTTTTGACATACAGAACAAAAGAATTCTATATGAGTCAATTTCATATTACCTTTTACAGTTATATCAGCAACTTCAAAATCATAGTTTTTTGCTTCTTCAGAATCAGAATGTATTATCTGTGATACTTTCTTGTGAATCAGTTTTTCTCCACAGTAAGGACAATAGTGTTTCTTGAAATATACAAAAAATGGATTTTCACATGTAAATCTACACCCTTTTATTTTCATAATTTCCTCTATTTCG
>JAFTNI010000213.1 GCA_017451975.1 Clostridia bacterium | reverse complement strand
CGCATTTCATCGAAAACTTTATCAAACTTAGTTCTGAACGGGGAATTCTGAATGTTATGAATTTCCCTTTGCAAACCAATTTCCGCATCGTAAGCCGCCATGCCCCCGCGCCTTGTTCCCAAATGCGAATGGTAGTCTGTTCCAAAGAACACGTCAGATATTACATCGCGCTTACAAACAGCGCCAAAAAAGCCACCCATAAATAACCTCCCGATAAGCTTTTTCAAATACGTTTTTATTATATCATAAATTTAAAAACAGGTCAATATTCATTTTAAAACTCATTTTAAATTTCCAAAAAAAACAAAAAAATTTATATTTCCGGCGAAAAATTCAATAAATACACAAATTATTTTATTGAATATAATATTTTGATGTGTTATTATAAGAATATAAATACATATATTGAAGGGGGTTTTTATGCTTAACTCCATAAAAGAAATAAAAAAAGAAATACGTTCGCGCAAGAACGAACATAAAAAAGACAGCGACGGCAGAGTGTTGGTAGATTTGCGTGTAATAAACGACGAAAGCTTCCTTTCCCCATATAGCACAGAAAACCACAACATAATTTCCGAGGAGCTCAGCGACTTTATAGAGCATAGCCTTGCGCCCGTCCCCGGCGATAAGCCTATTCACTTCCGTATATTCAGTGACGTAATAACCGAGGAGGAGCAAAAGGAATACTGCCGAGCAATACACAGCCACTACGGTGATAAATACCGCTACACTATAATGGAAAAAAAGAAGCTTCATAAGCTTGCACTTATCATGTCTTTGGTTGCCATAGGCGCTATGGCTTTTATGATAGGCATTGACATTTCAGGGGCAAGAGTTGAAATCTTCACAGAAATAATTGATATTTTCGCATGGGTATTTATGTGGGAGGCAGTTGATATTTTCTTTCTTCAATGTACGATGTTAAATTTCAAGCAAAAACGGTACCTGAGGCTTTACGATAGCATTATAGAATATCTGCCACTAAAGGATTGCTATGGTGAAAAGCACGGAGGATGCGATGAATAAAAATGAATTCTATAAAAGTTGCAGTCTTTGCCCTCGTGCCTGCGGCGTAAACAGAACGTCGGGGCAAAAGGGCGCGTGCGGCATGAGCGCCGCCCTGCTCGTTTCACGCGCCGCGCTCCATATGTGGGAGGAGCCGCCAATTTCGGGCAAGCAGGGCTCCGGCACGGTGTTTTTCGCGGGGTGTCCGCTTTCGTGCGTGTTCTGCCAGAATGCAGAAATTTCACACATGGGGCACGGCAAGGAAATTTCCATAAGCCGCCTTGTCGAAATTTTTCTGGAGCTTCAGGAAAAGGGAGCGCACAATATAAATCTCGTAACGGCTACCCACTTTGTGCCGCATGTGATAGCCGCGCTCGATACGGCAAAGGCTCGCGGGCTTAATATTCCTATATTATATAATTGCGGCGGCTACGAAAGCGCGGAAACACTGCGTATGCTGCGCGGATATATAGATATCTACCTTCCCGATTTCAAATATATGTCGCCCGAGCTTGCCGCGCGCTATTCGCTTTGCCGCGATTACCCCGAGCGCGCAAAAGAGGCGCTTGCCGAAATGGTTGCGCAAACAGGCGCGCCCGTTTTCGACGAAAACGGTATGATGAAGCGCGGCACGGTGGTGCGCCACCTCGTGCTCCCCGGCTGTGCGCGCGATTCCATAGAGGTCGTGCGCTACCTGCACGAAACGTACGGCGATAAAATTTATATAAGCATAATGAGCCAATATACGCCAAGCGAGCGCCTTCGCGAGCGCTTCCCCGAGCTTGCGCGCAAGCTTACGCGGTACGAGTATCAAAAGGTTGTTCGCTTCGCTTCGGAAAAAGGCGTGAAAAACGGCTTTACGCAATACGGCGAAGCCGCCGCAGAAAGCTTTATCCCCCGATTTGATTTCGAGGGGGTATAATAATTTCGTTCTCACATGCGAACTTCATCATTCATTAAAGCGAAGCGCCGCTACCCCCACACAACCGTGGGCACATCGCCTATTATAAGCATATCCACAATGTTCACGCTTGTGGCAACGTCCACGTTAAAAGCAGAAACAACGTCTGCCGTAACCCTTGCCGCCACGGTAAGTACAAGGCGGTAGTTCGTTTGGTTTATTCCCGCAGAAAGAAATTCGCTTTTAACGTCGGTTTCCACCCCTCCCGTTGGGATTACGTCTACCTCAACGGAAAAAGAGCCGCCGCCAAAGAAAACCTCATCGTCTATAATATTTGAAATATCTACATCAACGTAAAATTTTTCAAGCGCGGCAAGCTTTTTTGCCACGCGCGCGGAAACGTCTGCGCGGAAAAGGGTCAAGCCCAGGCTGTCTACGCGCACGCTTCTCACTCTGCCGCCGTCATCGTAAACCGTCGCGGCAAGCTCGCCAAAGCCGCCCGTGCCAAGTGCTTCTGTCACCGCTTCGTTTATCAAAACGGTTATCTTCCCCGTAATTCCAGTGCGAGCCAAAGGTATTATAAACCCATCTATTTTCAAATTGACTGCGCGAAGTACGGTACAAAATAAAAAAGCGAGCGCAAAAATTCTTATCGCGGCGCGTAAAACAAGCTTTTTCCTCTTTTTTCTTATATAAACCATAAAATCACCTCATAACAGTATATGTTTTTACTGTTATGAGGTGATTTTTTAAGCCTCCCTCTTGAGTGAGGGGGACCACTGCGGGGCCTCAAATAATGCGAAGCATTGTTTGGGGTTCTCGCGTTGTGGTGGAAGGAGTTTACAAACAGTTAGTGAATGCGCAATACTCCTTCAGTCACGCTTACGCGTGCCAGCTCCCTCGAGAGGGAGCCTGACACACCTTTATTTTTTCATACCTTCAATTTTATTTTTGAAGCCGTCAATATCCTTGACACCGTAAAATGTAAATGTGTTTTTTTCAGGTATTTTTTCCAAATCTCTTTTAGCGGCGAAAACCGCATTTCCCGAAACAGTTACGCGCCATACGCCAAAGCATTTTTCTATTGCGTTTTGCTCACAGCGAACAATTTTCACTTCACGCACGGTGTAGTCCACACGAAGGCACCAGAAGCCTCTTTTCGCATACGGGCCGGGGCGGATATACAAATAATCGCTGAATTTCAAATATTCATCGTAAAATTCGATCTCCTTTGGCGAACGTGATGCAACGGCAAAAATGCAGACAATACCGAACAATATGCTGAATAATGTTGCAAGCAATTCAAATATGCCTATAATAAGCACAGCTACGGCAAGAAGCACACCCACGAAGTTAAGAGTTAATTGGGGATTAAAAATATTGAATATCTGCAAAAGCTTTATTTTGCCTATAGGCTTGCCGTTCTCTTCCATATCAGTCAAGCAAGCCCGCGTTCTTTATAACCTCGGGGAACGTGCGGTAATCATCTATCGTGATAAACTTGATGGGGGAAAGATAAACTGATTCGTCGTTGCCGCCGGGGCCGTAGTCGTCGCCCACGAAAGCAACCTCGGAAAGGTCTATGCCGCGCTCCGCGCAATATTTGGAAATTGCATAAAACTTATTGAAGGGGCGTGGCGCCATATCGAAGGAGGAGGAGCCGCCCACGAACACATTGTAATCGGAAAAGGTTTGGCAAACCTCGGCGTAAATTTTGCGGCGCTTTGCGCGGTCGGGGTCGAAAGCAAGCTTATCCTCCTGCTTTGCCTCTGTGCCGAGAATGGCAAATGTTACACAACCGGAATCGTGGTACTGCACGCTATCGCCCGCAAATTCGGTAAAACCGTATTTTTCGCGGCACATTGTTACGCGCGCGTCTACGCTTTCCCTGTCGCAAGGAATAACGTTGTTTTCTTTTATATCGAGCGTTTTCGTTTCGGGGTTATATTCGCCGTACTGAAGGCCGTAGTTGCCTATAACGTCTATTGGAAAGCCGCCGAGCTGGTTGAAAATTCTCATGCAAGCGCCTGCGCCCGCCATAAGAAGCTTATACTTTTTCGAAAGAGCCACAAGTGTTTCGTAGTTTGCAGGCTCGAGGGGAGTTTTATGCTGTGTAAGTGTACCGTCAAGGTCAAATGCGATAAGTTTTATCATAACAATCCTCCGAATTTATTTATTTCTGTAAAGTAAAAATTTCGCAAGCTCTGTAAGAACTTCGTTGCCTTCGTAAGGAGCAATCGCCTCAAGCGCCTCTGCCGTAAGCTTTTCGGCGTATGCGCGCGCCTCGGGTATGCTCATAAACGTGAGAAAAGTGGTTTTTTCAAGCAATGCATCCGCGTGCGTCGCTTTACCGAGCAGCGCCGCGTCGCCCTCTACGTCGAGAATATCGTCGATTATCTGGAAAGCGATACCTATACCATATGCATATTTTACGGCGGCTTTATAGCGCGCGTCCGCTTCGTCGGTTATGCCAGCCGCCATAGCGCCGAGCAGGCAGGATGCCTTTATAAGCGCGCCCGTCTTTTTTTCGTGCATTGCCATAAGCGTTTCAAAGGGGATTTTCTTGCCCTCAGACATAAGGTCTATTTCCTGGCCGCCCATCATGCCTATAGCGCCCGCCTCGCGCAGCAGCATTGCCGTTGCCGCGAGCGCCGCCTCTGCGGGCACATTTTTGTTTCTCGCCGCCATTTCGTAGCCGCGGGTAATAAGCGAGTCGCCGCAAAGAAGCGCAATATCCTCGCCGTAAACAACGTGGTTTGTGGGCTTGCCGCGGCGCAGGGAGTCGTTATCCATGCAAGGCATATCGTCGTGCACGAGCGAAGAAGCGTGAACGTACTCTATAGCGCAGGCGAAATCCACCGCCGCCTCGGGCTTGCCACCGAAAAGGCGGCAAAACTCTGTTACAAGAAAGGGGCGTATGCGCTTGCCGCCCGAAAGCGCGCTGTAGCGCATAGAGCTGTAGAGCGTTTCGAGCAATGGCTCGGGCGTTTCAAGGTTTTTCGCAAGGTAGAAATCGATCATTTCCGTGTTTTCGGAAAGAAGCTTTGCAATATCCATCTTATTCACCCTTTTTCACGGCAAAGGGCACTTCCGCAAGCTCGCCGTTTTCGTCCTTCTGCAAAATTTTAACCTTCTGCTCTGCCGTATCGAGCGCCTTCGTGCAGAATTTCACAAGGCCGATGCCCTCTTCAAAAAGCGAAAGCGAGGAATCCAGCGCCGCACTGCCGCTTTCCATAGCGCGCACTATTTCTTCAAGGCGCGCAAGCGCCGCCTCGAAAGTCATTTTATTTTCAGCCATTTTATTTCTTCCTTTCATCATGCTCCACCGTTTTAACCTCGGCGGAAATTTTGCCATCTGTGAGCATGAACGAAACGGTTTCGCCAACCTTCGTTTGCTCCACGCTCTTTATAAGCTTGCCGTCGCCCGCAAACACGGCGCTGTAGCCGCGCGCCACAACGGCAAGGGGGTTGAGCGCGTCAAGCTTCGCGGCGCTCGCGCCGAGCATAGCTTTTTTGCGCTCCAATATTTTTTCCATTCGTGAATAAAGCTTTTCCTCTGCCACGCCGAGCGCCATGCGCTTATCGTCTATAAGGTTCATGGGGCTTGTAAGCGAGCGCGAAGAGGCGAGGCGCGCAAGGCGCTCGCGCGAAAGCTTGATTTTCTGCGTGCAAAGCAGCTCCATGCGCGTTTGCACGTTGCCTATCTTGCGCGCAAGCTCCGTGCTTTCGGGCACAGCAAGCTCTGCCGCCGCAGAGGGTGTGGGGGCGCGCACGCTCGCCGCAAAATCGCAAAGCGTAAAGTCGGTTTCGTGCCCCACGGCGGAAATTATCGGAATTTCAGAAGCCGCTACCCTGCGGCAAAGCGCTTCGTCGTTGAAAGCCCAAAGGTCCTCCAGCGAGCCGCCGCCGCGCCCGACAATGAGCACGTCTACGTTTTTATGCTCGTTGAAGTAGTCTATGCCCGCTATAATGTTCGCGGGCGCGCCGTCGCCCTGCACGAGCGAGGGGTAAAGCACGGGGCGGCAAAGCGGAAACCTGCGCCCTAAAATGTTGATGATATCGCGCACCGCCGCGCCCGTGGGCGAGGTGATAATGCCTATGCGCGTGGGTATCTTCGGCACGGGCTTCTTTTTCGAACGGTCGAAAAGCCCCTCTGCCGTAAGCTTCTTTTTAAGCTGTTCGTATGCAATATAGAGCGCACCCACGCCATCCGGCTCCATATTTTCTATATATATCTGGTATTGACCGTCGCGCACAAACGCGCTTACCCTGCCGCTTACCAGCACCTTCATGCCGTTTTCGGGCAGAAACTTCAGCTTAGAGGCATATCCGCGGAACATTACAGCCTTTATCAGGCTACCTTCGTCCTTCAGCGTCATATAAAAATGCCCCGTTCTATGGTTTGTAAAGTTGGAAATTTCGCCGCGCACGCATACGTGCGCGAGAATTTCATCGTTATCTATGAGCATTTTAACGTATTCGTTAAGCTCTGAAACGCTTATAACACGTTTTTCTTCCATAATATTATCCTTCCCCTCCCGCCAGTTTTTCAAGCCCGAGGTACGCCGTTCCCACGGCGTTATCGGAGGAAAGCTCTACGTCTGCAAAATATACGTTCGTAAGCTTTTTGCAGAT
>JAFTNI010000212.1 GCA_017451975.1 Clostridia bacterium | reverse complement strand
TTTTAAGATTTTTCCGCTCAAGATCTTTTTTTGCTTTTTCGGATCGTATTTTCACAAAAAAACAATCAAGGCGAGTTTCCACAATACCGTGGAAACTCGCCTTTTCTGATGAAAAAGATATTTATTTAAATAAATATTTTTAAAGGAGTGTTCAAAATGAAACACACAAAAAGATTTCTTTCGCTTGCGCTTGCTCTTGTAATGCTTGCGCTCACCGCCTTCTGCTTCGCCTCCTGCGGCGGCGAAAAGGGCCCTTTCGTTTACGTGACGGTTGCCGATGAAAACGGCAAAATAGTTGCGTGCTACGAAAAGGTCGAGTACGCAAAGGGTATGACCATCGACACAGCGCTTTCCGCGCTCCACGCCGAAAAATGCGAGGGCGGTTACGCCTCTGCCGAAAGCACGTACGGGCTTTCTATGGTAAAGCTCTGGGGCGTGGAAAACGGCGGTGCCTACGGCTACTACGTAAACAATGCTTCGCCCACTTCGCTTAAAGACGAGCTTCACGAAAACGACCACGTTTACGCCTTTATCTACACCGATACGGTTGCGTTTTCCGATACGTATGCTTTTTTTTCTGCCCCCACGGCAGAAGCGGCTAAAGGCGAAAGCCTTGAGCTTTCGCTTTCCTGCTCCGGCTTTGATGCAAGCTGGGCGCCCATAACTCTCCCCGTTATCGGCGCAAAAATACTTGTAGACGGCGAGGAAACATCTACCGTAACAGATGCGCAAGGCAAAGCAACAGTGAAATTCGATAAAAAAGGCACATACGTTGTAACGGCAACATCCGAAATCGCAAATATCGTGCCTCCCTTCGTTATAGTAACGGTTAAATGATGAAAAAATTTATTTCTTTTCTGCTTTGTGCGCTCGTTTTCTTTACGCTCGCACTGCCCGCATCGGCAAGCTATAAAAACGAGGCCGAGGCAATAATCGCGCACAAAATGTCACAAAGCGGCGCAAAAAACGCTGAAGAATGGGTAAAATCGCTCGCTCGCGGCGTGGGCATAGAGGCAGAATGGTACGTTATGGCGGCAGCGAAGCTCGGATATAGCGGCTTTTCCGAATATTCACAGGCTCTTGCCGAGCACATAGGGGAAAACAACCTGAAGGGCACGAACGCGCAAAGGTACGCGCTCGCCTTCATAGCGGCAGGTTGCGGCAGCAAATATATCGCAAAGACTGCCGAAAGCACCATAGGCACGCAAGGTATAATGAGCTATATCTGGGGCTTGATGCTCCTTTCCTGCGGGGCGGAAAGCACAAAGTTTTCGCCCGCAGAGCTCGCCGAAAAGATAGCTTCCTTTCGCCTTTCCGACGGCGGCTTTGCCCTTTCGGGCGAGGTTTCCAACGTAGACGTAACGGCAATGGCTATAGCCGCGCTAGCGCCATACCGCGAAAGCGCGGCAGTGGACGAAGCCATAGAAAGCTCGCTTGCCTTTCTTTCCTTGGCTCAGACGGAAAACGGCGGTTTTGTAAACTATGGCGTTGAAAACTGCGAAAGCGCGGCGCAGGTGGTTATAGCTCTTTGCTCGCTCGGCATAAACCCCGAGGTTGACGCGCGTTTTATCAAAAACGGCAAAAGCGCGCTTTGCTCCGTGCGTTCATTTGCGCGCGGTGACGGCGGTTTTGCTCACACGGCAGGCGGCGAGGAAAGCGAAATGGCAACTGTGCAAGCGCTGCACGCCTTCACGGCTATGCATCTTTTTGAAAACGGTGGCGGTGCGCTTTTCGATTTTGAAATGCCGAAAGGAACGCACGCGGGCTTCATCGATTTCGATGCACCAAAAGCAGTGAAAGCGCCGAAAAGCGAAATAAACATAAAAAACACGGTCTGCATAGCGGTAATCGCCTCGTGCGCCGTGGGTATCATCATCACTGCGCTTATTCCATCAAAGAAAAAAGAGGAAGAATAACAGAAAACAGACCGATTTCTCGGTCTGTTTTCTGTTATTCTTGTGTTTTTGCCACCCATTCCTGCCAGCGTGGGTCGGCTTTGATTTCCCTTTCAACCTCGCAGCAAGATGGGTTGCACCAAAAAGGCCAATCATCTGGTAAATATTTTGCGATTTCTTTCGGTTTTCCCGTGCTGTATTTCACAAAAGACACAAGCGGAGCTGTAAGCGTATGCTTCTCGCCGTCAAACAGTTTTTCGAGCGCTTTTGCATGCTTTAGAGCCTCATAGAGAGATACAAATGCATCATCTTGATATCCGCGTTCCCATTGTAACCTTGAAAGGTAGAGATATAGTTTTATTAACATATCGTGGTATTTGCCCATATTTCCATCGTCGCAGATGAGATAGAAAATTGATATTGCACCCTTAACCTTTTCAATAGGCATATCGCTGTCAAAATTGCGTATGTTGGCAATAAGACCGAAAACAAGCTGTTCAGAAAACTCCTTTGCAGATTTCAAAAGGAATTCGCCTATATATTTCGCGCTCTCCTTACCATCCGTCCCGTCGGCAAGCAAAAATTCCCTGCACCGACATAATTCCGGCATTTTGTTCGCATAAAAAACAGCCTTTTCATATTCACCAAAAGTCCTGTAAAGCGGAACAAGAATGGCTATAGCTCTGGTAAAAATAGTGTTATCTTTCGCATCGTCAACAAGACGTTTGCAAATTTTTTCAGTTTCCGACCAATACTCGTTTTTTCTTTGCTTATCGTAGCTATACTGAATAAATCCTTCACTGTCGTAGTATATCCATTCTTTGTGGCGCCGCCATCCTGCCTCCCAAAGTGTTTCCGCAAGGGTAATCATAAGGCGCTCGTTATTCGGAAATTCCGCAAGCCCTTCGCGCAGTATGGTAAGACATTCGTCTACCCAACCGTCGTTGCCATCGGTTTGTATTTCAAATGCATCTATTTTCTTGATAATTTCGTTGATTTTTCTTTCTCTGCCATTGTGATAACCGAAAAGCTCGTCAATAGTCACACCGAAATAGTTGGCAATCGACGGCATAATCTCCATATCGGGGTAACTCCCACCCGATTCCCAACGGGAAACCGCCTGCGAAGTAACGCCGAGCGCTTCGGCAATCGCTTCTTGCGTACGACCGTCACGATGACGGAGTTCACGTATTTTTGCTCCTAAATTAAGCTGCATATAAGTTCCTCCCTGAAAATATTTTATCACCGGTGTAATTTAATTTTATCACATACGCCGCCTAAAAACAATTATCAAATAGTTGTTTTAAAATCAACTGTTGATTGGATAGCGCAGAAAAGACCAATTTAGGGGATTCTCATAAGAATGTTTTCAGAACACGGTAGGGGCGAACTGTGTTCGCCCGCGGGAGACCGCAGGTCTCCCCTACGGATACACATATAAATTTAGGCATAGATGTTGTTTTCTCTGCCGATTTATGTTATAATAGGGATTGATGAGAGCCTCGCCCTTTGGGAGAGGTGGCGGCGTAGCCGACGGAGAGGGTAAATTGTAGCGAGAAGATGTCCTCTCACCCGCTATCGCGGGAGCTCTCCCAAAGGGCGAACCTTAAGACGCGCTCGTGCATATTTATGGGTATGGGCTTGCACTGTGCCTTTTTAATACAAAGGCGAAACCGTCGATATAACGTATTATCAAATACAGCTAAAACATTATAAAATCGAAAAGCCATCGCGATATTGCATCACGATGGCTTTTATCATCCCTATGGTAAGACCGATTTCTCGGTCTGTTTTTTTGTATCAAAGCAATTCTTTGCGAAGCTCTGCCCCTGTTTTGGGTGAAAGATATGCAGGCGCAACGTCGAAAACAGTTTTGCAGCCGCACATGCCCTCTTTGTTCATGCGGTATGCGGCGCGCGCATACGCAACGATAACGGAGGAGGTAAACTCAGGGTTGGAATCGAGCTTGAGGCTGTATTCGATAATGTGCGTGTTTTCGCCCTCAAAGCCCGTTTTGCCGCTTCTGATAACAAAGCCGCCGTGGGGTATTCCGCCGTGCTTTTCGTTCAGCTCTTCCTGCGAAATGAAGTTCACGGTCGTGTCGTAATCCGCAAAATAGTTGGGCATTGTTTTGATGGTTTCTTCTATCTTCGCCTTGTCGGCGCCATCTTTGGCAACAACGAAGCATTCGCGCGTGTGCTTTTCGCGCGTTGCAAGCTCGGGGTTTGCGCCACTTCTCACGGCTTCGAGCGCACTTTCCACGGGTATGGTGTACTGCTTCGCATCTGCCACGCCCTCAACACGGCGAATGGCATCGGAATGACCCTGGCTCACGCCCTTGCCCCAGAAAGTATAATCCTTGCCGTCGGGCAAAATTACGTTACCGAAAAGGCGGTTGAGCGAGAACATACCGGGGTCCCAGCCCACGGAAATAATGCCGACCTTGCCGCTTTCCTGTGCCACTGCGTCTACTGCGGCGAAATGCTCGGGAATTTTTGCGTGTGTATCGAAGCTGTCTACAACGTTGAAATATTTTGCAAGCGCAGGCGTCTGCACGGGGAGGTCCGTTGCACTGCCGCCGCAAAGGATCATAACGTCTATCTTATCTGCAAGCTCGGGTGCTTTGTCTGCGTGGTAAACGGGAACGCCCTCTGTGCGTATCTTCATCGCGGCGGGGTCGCGGCGCGTGAAAACAGCGGCAAGCTCCATATCGGGGTTCTGGCGGATAGCGCTTTCAACGCCTCTGCCCAAGTTACCGTAGCCGAAAATACCTATACGAATACTCATAAAAATCAACCTTCTTTATATATAAAATAAATACTTTTTTATTCTATCACAAGAAAATGCGTTTTTCAATCGGTCACGCAAAAAAAATCCGCATAAAGCGGATTTTTTTATAACATAGGAAATTGTGCGCAAGACGAAGTCTACTTTTTCATAGCCTCCCTCCCGAGGGAGGTGGCGTTTGCGAAGCATTCTGCGAAGCAAATGACGGAAGGAGTCATTTTAGCATCAAGTAACTTTTCGATAAATAATTAGTTAATGCTATAAAACTCCTTCCACCGCAATCCGAGAACCCCAAACGATGCCCTGCGAAACATTTACATCATCCGCAGTCGCAAAGAACATGAACGCCGCCAAAAGCAATGCTTTCCACCAAAAGCTCCAGGTGCAGATAACGCCCGCACGGTTTAAGTTAATGGTCATTTCTCACCTCATTATCTCCATGAAGTATTATCTTCCACAACGCCATTGGGGAAAAATCTGCACAAATCGGCATACAGCTCCTCGGGGCTCTGCACACCGTAGAAAAAATGCTTGTTTCTTTTAGGTATGCGGTAAGTATCGAAGCTGCTTGCCGCCTCGGATTCGCCATCTATTTCTATATGCGAAAATCCGAAGATCTTTTCAAATATTCCCTGCTTTATTTTTATGGATTTCACGTCGCGGAGCAAAAAACACATTTTTTCGTATCTTGTTCCCTTGCCGGGCACAACGTCTATTTTATCGTAGTACTCTATCTGCCCCTCTCTTACTTGGAAAGAGGTTATCGCAAGGTACAGCGCCGAGCCTTTTTGTATAACTATGACCAATACCCAAAGAAGTATCAAGCCGCGTATATCGCTATTCGGGTCCATAACGAAATCATGAATCGAATACGCCGCAAAGCAAAGCCAAAAAACAATGCTTATTTTCGTAAATCTGCGAAACAAATAGCCCCATCTGTTAAGCTTTACCGTCATTTCCCTGCTTTATGCTCCTCTACTGCTTGAGCGATGAGGTTATAATCGTTCGTAAGAATAACGTCTATGCCCATATCGAGGAATTTTTTCGTTTCCTCGGCGTCGTCCGACCAGAATACGTTGCATATGATGCCGTGAGAATGCGCTTCGTCGATCATAGCCTTATCGAAATACGGCTTGAAGAGCTGAATCTTCTTGCAATCGTATTTGAGCGCGCGCGGTATCATGTTGGAAGCTTCCTTGCTGAATCCAACGCAGCGCGCGATGTCGGGCGCCATTTCGCGAGCCATGCGGAGCACGCTATCGTTCGTGCACATAAGGTAGCAATATTTTCTGCAATCGTATTTGTCGATAAGGTCGATGATCTTCTTGAGGTATTCGGGGTTGTATTCGCTGACGTCGTCGAGCGTTTTGATGTGAATGTTCATGATCGTGTGGCACGCGAATTTTTCGAGAATATCCTCGAATTTAAGTATCTTCATGCCGCGGAATTTTTCGCCCGATTTGAAGCCGAAATCGTACTGCAGGAGCTGCTCGTAAGTTTTATCCACCACCCTGCCGAAGCCGTTGGAGTGGCCGCTTATCCAAAGGTCGTGAATGGAAACTATTTCGCCGTCTGCTGTGTACCAAAGGTCAAATTCTATCTCCTCCGCGCCCATGGCAACAGCCGCGCCGAACGCGGGCATACTGTTTTCAGGGGCGATGGTGTTAAATCCGCGGTGAGCGCAAACGCGGGGGTAAGGCATGAGCGCATCATTTTTCACGATAGCGCTGCCGCCCGGGCGGTACTGCCAGGGGTTTCTGCCGATTTCGATGTATTCGTAGTGCGCCGCAGGAGGGTTGCCGAAGCCCGCGGGCTTATAATATTTGTCCTTGGGATCAAATTCCGCCGTGCCAAGCCCCGTTTTACTCTTCATGTTGAGAAGCATTTCGCCCGTGGGCTTAACTATCATACTGCAACCGCATATCTTCGAATCTTCGCCAAGGCTTACGGAAGCGCGAACGAGGTGGGCGTTGCAGTTGTAGGCAAGGAATCTGCCCATAATTTCAAGCGCCTCGTGCGTGTCGCTTCTCTGAAGCGAGCAACCGATGATAACGTCTACGTTCTGTCGCGCTATCGTGGGGAAAGCTTCGTAGAAGTAGAAATCGTAGCAGGTGAGGAATGCGTACTTCACGCCGTCGATGGTGATGGTATACGGCTCGGAAAATTCGCGCGTGTAATCCTGGTCAAGCCCGATATTAAGCTCGATGGGGGGCAAGTGCTTTTTGAAGTATTTGCCCACGATCTCACCCTCGCGGTTGATGGCGTAGGTCGTGTTTCTGTAGCCCGTTTCCGCCTCGTAGAGCGCGTTTACGAAAACAACGGCGTTGCAACGCTTTGCAGTTTCCTTGCAGGCTTCAAGAAGCACGGGGCAATATTTGTGGTGGGCGTTCAGGTTTTCCTCGCGCGTCATACCGCAGCAAGGCACGTCGCTATCCTCGGGGAGCACGATGAGGTCCATGCTCTCGTCGCACTGCGCAAGATAATCGAGTTTATATTGAAAATATTCTTCGCATTTGGAATAGTCCATTGAATAGGGGGGCTGAATTACGCAAGCTTTCATAGGTGTATCCTCCGAAATGAAATTTTTGTTTACAGAATAAGTATAGCATAAAAAGATATGCGTTGCAAGGGGGAATGTAGCGGCAACCAATGGTTTTAAATGAGTTAGTAACTTAAGCAATAAAAATGCGGCCTGGTTTTCCTTCCCCCCTTGCATCAGCGATAGAGGGAGGCACTGAAATCAATTTGTGAACACAAAAATCCAATTTTCGGTTTGTAGGGGAGGCGTCTTGCCTCCCACGCAAAATTGCATTGCAATTTTGTTTGGAAAACGGGGCGGAAAACCCGTCCCATACACTGCACTCCTGATATTTCGGCGCATTCTTTCATTTCACAGAACTTTATCAATACACTTAAAAAACCTCGGTTACCCGAGGTTTTTTATTTTATTCAATCACCGTATACTGAAAAAACTCGCAGTGAAGCTTTGTGCCTATATCTGCGCCCATCGGCAGGAGCGCGAGAGCGATGAAAACGTCGCTCTCCTCGCCTTTTCCGATTTCGCGAAGGTATGCGTATTCGCCCTCTATTTTAACAAGAACATAGTCTTTCGGTTCCATTTCGTCACTCCTCTACCTTTGCAAACGGCTTGAACTCGCCCGTGTAGCGGTAAAGGCGGATAACGGAGCTATGCCATCCATCCTCGCTCTTCGGCTCGGAAAGGTAGAAATATCCGTCGCCGAGCGAAAGTAAGCCTGTTGTGCCGTGCTTGAATTCGTGGGTATATATACCTGTTTTTTCATCCAAACGCCCCGTTTTTGCAAGTTCGAGCGTTTTTCCGCACATATTTTTGCCAAGCAAAGCTTCCTCTTTCGGCGTTTGCTTGCCGAGAATACGGAAGTAGTTATAGTTTAAGAATTTCGGCTTATGACCGCGGTAAACGGAAAGGAAAATATCGCCCGTGTGGCTATCGTATTCCATATTCTGCACGCCGAAAGCGGTGTTGCCCGTGTAAACGAAATATACGTTTTCCGCTTTTTCGGGGCCGCTTGTGTGTATATTGTCTGCCGTTAAAACCGCTTCGTACTTTATAAACTCCGCGGGGTCATAGGAAAGCAGAACCTGGTAGTCGTTATCTTCCCTATCCAGCTCCTCGTAAATGCCGTAAGCCACGAGAAGGCGCTCACCCTCGCCCTCAAACGCGGGCGCAAACGTAACGCCGTCTATGCCGGAGCAGCCGTGACGGTGCTTCATGGCTTTTCCGCCTTCATCCCATTCCGCAAGGTAATCTTCCGTGGGCTCGCGCAGCCAAACCGTTGTCATAATTCCGCAAGAGGATGCATCCATATCGCGCTCCGTTATTTTCGAGCCGTCGAAAATCGCGATATAGAAAGCGTTCTTAACCTCGTTTTTTATGCCGAGGTTATCGAGTATGCCTTTGCCGATGCTATCGTTTTTATATTCGAGCGAGCCGTAGATACGCCCGTCTGGCCCCATAGCGAGG
>JAFTNI010000211.1 GCA_017451975.1 Clostridia bacterium | reverse complement strand
GGACCGCACGGGGTCCTCAAATGATGCGAAGCATCGTTTGGGGTTCTCGGTTTGCGGTGGATGAGGTGTTCTTTCGTTATTATTGCAAAAGTAAAAATTTTAAATTAAAAGCGATGGTACACCTCATCAGTCACGCTTATGCGTGCCAGATTCCCCTAACGCTTATGCGAGGGGAAGCCATAGAGGCGGGCGAACACAGTTCGCCCCTACGAATGTGCCAAAATTTTGGTGTAATCGGTAGGGGTTGGCGCCCTCGACAACCCGCAAAAACGGATTTCATATAAAATGAATTGTGAAAAATGCATTTTGTTTAAAAATTGAAAAAACAGAGAAAAATACGGATTTTTGCAAAATTTGCGTTTTTTTATTGCACTTCTGCCATTTTATTTTTTTAACAGTTATTGACTTATCAACATCTATGCTTTATAATATATAGAGTATAGGAATATTTTGGCTCCTTTACTCTTAAAAATGACTTAATCATAAAAGTAAACACAAAGGAGGTGTAATAAACTTTGAGATGGGACATTTTAATTCCTGTTCTCGTCGGCGTTGTAATGCTGGCACTCGGCGTGCTTATCGGTTACCTCGTGAGCAAAAAGATTGCTGAAAAAGCTATTTCATCAGCGGAAGAATATGCTAAAAAGGTAATGGAAGAGGCAGCGGCTGCGGCAGAGGCCAAGGGCAAGGAAATGCTCGTTGAAGCCAAGGAAGATATCCTCAGGGCTAAAACAGAGGCCGAGCGCGAAAATAAGGAACGCAGACAGGAAGTTATAAGACTTGAAAACAGAGCTATTGCCAAAGAAGAATCTTTGGATAGAAAGCTCGAAAACTATGAAAGACGCGAAGAGCTTCTTTCCCAGAAAATTAAGGATAACGATATCCTTAAAGAAGAACTTTTGCAGAAAAAAGCAGATGCACAGGCAAGGCTTGAGGAAATTTCCGGCTATACCTCGGAAACGGCTAAAGCAGAGCTCGTTGCCCAGATAGAGGGCGAAGCGAAGCACGAAGCGGCGGCTAAGCTTATGCAGATCGAAAACGACCTCAAGGACGAGGCAGACGAAAAAGCAAAGAACATTATTTCTCTTGCAATTCAGCGCCTTGCTTCCGAGCAGGTTTCTGAAACTACGGTTTCCGTAGTGCCCCTTCCTTCTGATGAAATGAAGGGCAGAATTATCGGCCGCGAAGGCAGAAACATCCACAAGATAGAAACTCTTACGGGCGTTGACCTTATAATCGACGATACGCCCGAAGCTATCACGCTTTCCTGCTTCGACCCGATACGCCGCGAAATAGCAAGGCTCACGCTCGAAAAGCTTATTTCCGACGGACGTATTCACCCCACGCGCATTGAAGAAACCGTGGAAAAATCCCGCCGCGAGGTAGAGCTTTCCATTAAACGCGCGGGCGAAGAAGCCGCTATGGCTACGGGCGTAAACGGCCTTAACCCCGAAATGGTCAAGTTCCTTGGCAGGCTCAAATACCGTACGAGCTACGGCCAGAACGTGCTCACGCACTCTGTTGAGGTTGCGTATATTGCCGGCATGATAGCAAACGAGCTCGGCATGGACGGCACGCTTGCAAAACGCGCAGGTCTTCTCCACGATATAGGCAAATCGCTTACGCAGGAGGTAGAGGGCTCTCACGTTCAGCTCGGTGTTGAAATCGCGCGCAAGTTTAAAGAGCACAGAGAGGTTATTCACGCTATCGAAGCGCACCACGGCGATGTTGAAGCGAAATCTGTTATCGCGGTTATCGTTTCTGCGGCAGACGCAATTTCTGCGGCACGCCCCGGCGCAAGACGCGAAGACCTCGACAACTACATCAAGCGCCTTGAAAAGCTTGAGGAAATTTCCAACAGCTTCCCCGGCGTCGATAAATCCTACGCTATTCAGGCGGGCAGAGAAATCCGCATAATGGTTAAACCGGAGCACGTAAACGACGACCAGATGATTGTCGTTGCCCGCGAAATCGTTAAGAAGATTGAAGCAGAGCTTGAATACCCCGGCCAGATAAAAGTAAACGTTATCCGCGAAAGCCGCGCTATAGATTACGCAAAATAATTTTTAAAACCCCGTGTATCCGCACGGGGTTTTGATATATGGAGGAAAAATGAAAAAATTTTACGCACTTGTTATTCTCGTGCTTATTCTCGTGTTCTCGTGTGCCTTCGCGGGCTTTTCCGCCGCATCTGCGGAAGCGGAGAGCACGGCGGAAAGTGAGCCGCCCAAGCCGACCTTTGGCACAGCTTACTTCAAAGGCATAATTTCCGCAGTTACCGATACTAATGAAGACGGCTTGCTCGATGCGGGCGGCAAGGCGGAAATAAAGCTTCTGCTTGCAAGCCCTGCGGGCTACGTTAACCTTTCCTTCAGCGAAAGTGAGTTTGACGGCATGGCGCTTGCCGAAGGTGAAAACGCAAACGTATGCACAGAGGTGGGCGCTTATTGCGTGAACGCGGTTGTTTCTATGGAATATTACGGAGATTTTACCGTTTTTGAAAAGGCTTATTTTACAAAAGAAGATATAGAAAAAATAGAAAATGGGTTTATTTCCGCCGCACTCGGCAAGGGCGAGGCAACCGTACTGCCCGAGGGCAACGAGGTTTACAGCACTTACCTTTCCACAGCGGAGGGGAAAAAAGCCGAGCTTTATGAGAGTGCGCTTGATGCGGGCTTTGCTTTTGAATACAACGCCGAAAGCGGCAAAGCAACGCTTTGCTACAGGGGCGTGAAATATACGCTTGCCAAAAAGCTCGGTGCATCTGCGGAAAACCCTATTTTAGTTACGGAAAACGGCAAGCCTATTCCTTTTGCCGAGGTAGAGATCAAGCTGAAAAGCCTTGCCGAAGGCGAAATGCTCGCGCTTTTCGGCGATTTAACGCCCGAAGAGGGCGGGGAAGTGCCGAAGTTTGAGCTTCTTGATATAAAAAGCACACGCCCGTTTGCGCCCGTGAGCGAAATTTTCGGTGCACACTCTGCGCTTAAGGGCGAGGCGCGCTCCTACGTGCTTTTCGATAGGGAAGTGAGAGCCTATGTGCCGCACGGGCGCGCGTTTTGCTCGCGCGTGGCAGAGGGCGCGGGGCTTACGCTCGTGCTTTCCGCTTGCGAGCCGGGTGCAGGGTATTACGAAAACGTGAAGCTTTACAAAAGCGCTTCGCTTGAAGCGTTTACACTTATCCGCGGCGAAAAAATAACCGCTGCGCAAAACGAGGGCGAATATATAAGGGTTACACTCGAAAGCGGCAAAACTGCGCTTTTGCCCGGCGCGGCGATGCTTGAAAATACGGAAATGACAGCAGAGCTTTTCTACGAGCTTGGCGGCTCTATAGGCTCTGTGAACGCGCGCGTAAATGTTGAAGGAAACTCTTGGTTTTCCTCGCTTGCAAACGCGCTCGGAAAGGGCGGGGAAGCGGCTGAAAGCCTTATCGGTTTGCGCCTTACGGCGGCGCTTGGCGAGGGTGAGCGCGCGGTTTTTGCGGAAATTGAATAAAAATCAGAGGTAAATTTCTTGCAAAATACATATTTTATTTAAATTATTTTTGTGGTATTATATTTACTACAGAAATGATTTTTGGGAGGACGCTTTGAATAAAAAGACAGTTTTTTATATGCTTTGGTGGCTTTTTGCGCTCCCTACATTGGTTACTTGCCTTTGCACGGCGATAACCTCGTTCTTAACGCTCAATTATGAATATCTCCCTGCGGAAACAGATTTCCTTTCGGGAATATTTTACGACCTTGCCGATGCATCCCTCAGCATAGGTCTTGGCCTTTGCCTTGGCGCTCTTTGCTACGCGCTTTATAAAAGGAAAACTCTTTTTGCGCTCGTAACGGCGCTTATAACGGTTGCAGAAGCGGCGCTCGTGCCGATGATAATGTTCTTTGTGCGCTCCGCTTTTCTCGCGTCTGTAACCCCCGTGGGGCTTATGGAGGAATATTTCAGCGCCGACGTTTACCTTTCGCTTGCCAACCTTATGAAAATGCTTGCGGGTGTTATTATAGCGCTTGTAGTTACGGCGGTTTTCTTCTTCGGTAAAATAGAAAAGCCCTTCGGTAAGCCTTACATCGCCCCAAAAAGCGAGCCCGCTATTTGCGCGCTTATAATGACTCTTGTAAACCTTGTTTTTATAACCCTTACGTTCACGTTCGCGGAGGAATACGATTTCCTTTCGCTTGCCTTCCAGGTTATATATGCCGTAATTGCGTATTTCGTTATTGTGCTTGGTGTATATTTGGCACAGAAAAAATGCGGAATTGAAGGTTCTGAATGTGAAAACAGTACAAAAACTATTGACAAATAATGGCGTTAGTAGTATAATGTAAAATGAAAAAAGTAAATTATCCCGTAAAAACGGGTGAAATTTAAATTTTTGGAGGAAACATATCATGAAAAAAATCATCGCTTTGGTTTTTGCTTTGGTAATGGCTGTTTGCGTATTTGCTGCTTGCAACAATAACAACACAACAGCTACAACAAACGGAACCACAAACACAAGTGC
>JAFTNI010000210.1 GCA_017451975.1 Clostridia bacterium | reverse complement strand
TACTGCATGCAATGGAGTTGTTCACCAGAAGCTCGCCGCCGAGCTTCGCTATAACCTGCCCCCACCAGGTATCCTCGGGCGCAAACACGCCTGCCTTGAATTTGTTCATTCCTTTATAAAATTCAAATCCCTCGGGCTCGCTATAGCCCGCGAGCGTGCTTACGGAATCACCCATAAGCGAAAAAAGCTTGTTTTTATATCTGCCCGCATCCATATCAATATCCTCCCTGCCTTAAAGCAAAATCCGCCGCACGGGCGGATTTTGCTTATATTTTACCAATACATATACGTATTTTTGCGCTTTACTATTACTACGATAATAACTGCTATGGCAACAAGCACAACCGCCGAAACAGAAGCTATTATAATCACCGCAGTTGCAGAGCCTTCGCTTGCATCAAGGGTTAGCGTTTTTGCATCGGTTATCTGCCCTGCAGAGTTTCTGAGGTAGTAGGTAACGGTGCTTTCGCCCTCCTCTGCCTTTATGATGTCGCTCCAACCGTTTTCTGTGTTTCGGCTTATCATATAGCCCGCGGGCGCTTTTATAAACGTGACCTCGTCTGTAGTTTCCTGCTCGGCTTCCGCCTCTGCCTTAAGGTATTCTATTTTATATTGAACCTTCGCCGTAAGACCGCCGAATGCCACGCAGGCGGTGTACTCGCCCGCTTCCGTTGGCTCTTTTACGGCGGTGCCGTTTTTATCCGTATACGTAACGGTCAAAAGGCTTGTGTCCACGCCGTCAAGCGCGCCTTCGAGCAAGGCTTTGTGCGCGCGCCCGTCGTAAACGGGGGCGGTGGGCGCCTTTATTTCTATACTGCCGCCCTTTTGCGTGCAAGGCCCTTCGCCGCCGCAAACAGCCTTGATTTCTGCGCCTGCAGCCTCATAGCCCCACTTATGCTCGTGGGCAGTAACGGTTATTTTGCCCACACCGAGCGTTACTTTATAGTTTTCGCTTACGTCTGCGCCCGCGGCGTTTTTAAGCATCACCTTCGCTATATTAAGTGGCGCTTCGCCAAGCTCCGATGTATCTGCTTCTGCAAACTCAATCTCTGCCCTGTGCCCCTCGGCAAGCCCTGCACCGCCAACGGTAAACTGAAGCCCGCCCGGCTTGCCGTTCTGCACGGCAGCGGCGTTTTCGGGGGTTACGGTTATTTCGCGCGCAAGTATTTCAAACGTGCCTATATAAAGCGAGTTTGCCGCCAGATGGTTTGCGCTTTCCTCCACGGTCATATAAACCTCGTACACGCCCGCGCTTATGGGCGCGGCGTACGCACCGCCGAGCTTATATTTCGCAACACCCGTGCCGTTTATATCTGCGCGGATGGCAAGCCTTTTTTCCTTGCCGTCGTATATATTATCTTCAAGGATTATTTCAAAATTCTCTGCTGTGAGCATAGCCTTCGCTATAACGAATGTTTTTTGCACCTCGCCTATGTAATCGCCAATGCCCGTAACGGTAACGGTCAGCTCGCCCGCGCCCACGAAGTTTGCCGTTTCCTTGCCGCCGCGAGTATAGGAAACCGTGTAGTCAGCGTTTTCCGTAAGCCCTGCTAAAAGCACCGTGGGCTTATGCGCCTTGCCGTCATAGGTAGCGCCCGCTTCTGCAAAGGTAAAGCCAGGGAGCGCAAGCTTCACGGCAAGCGCCTTGCCGCTTTCTTCGGAAACAATTTTTTTGCCGCTTCCCTTTACCTCAAACCAATCGGGGTTAATGCTTACCCCATCTGTGGGCTCGGCAAAAACGCCCGCGCCCTCTTTTATAATTATAATTTTCTCTGCAGGCGCTCCGCTTACCGAAAGCACGTTGCCGCCACCTATTGTAAGCCCTGAGCCGCCGCACGCCGCGCCCGCGCAAAGCTCAAGCGCGCCACGCTCAAAGCGAACACCGTTTACAGCGCAGCAAAGCCAAAGCTTGCCGCCGCTTACCGCCGCGGCTTGCGTGCTTCCCGCGCCCGAAACATAGCCTCCGCCTATGCTATCCTTTATAATCATTTCGCCGCCTGCCACAATGTCGAAAGCGCCGTAGAGCGTTTTTCCGTTCAGTTCAAGCGTGAATTTCTCGCCTGTGGTAATCATAAGGGCTTCGCCCTTTTTGCCCACATCGGCAAGGAGCTTTAAGGTTACCTCCTGCGCCTGCATGCTTGAGACAATTCTGCTATCGTAAAAGGCTTCCTCTGCCGTTGTATAATACGTAGCATTACCAGCGCCCGAAACCTCAAAAAGCGCTACTTCTCCGCAAAGCGAGCAAATATTGTTTGCGCTCGAAAAATCGTGCGGGCAAACGTAACCGCTTACATACCTCTCTGCCGACATAACAGGGCCGTTTGTGAAGGAAAAGCCTGTATCGCTCGCCGTATTGGTGATATAATGGCTTTGGCTGAAGCCAAGCATACCCTTTTTCGTTTCCGAGCCCACAAGAATGTAGTTTTCGTTTTCATAGCCCGATATTTTATCGGTAACGCCGCTTACCGTCGGGTCATTCCACGTTACGTCAACACCGAACCAAAGCCCGCTTATTTTTACTATGTTCCACATATGTAGCTCGCCGCCCGTGCCCGTCTTAATAAAATTGCTATATTCGGAAAGCGAGGTAAAAGCAAGGCCGCTTTCAATTACGCAAGGTATGCCTGCCCTGTCGCAAAGCACCTTGAAGGCGCGCGCGTAAGCCTCGCAAACCGGGGCGGAAGTGCCCGTTTTACCGAGAAATGCGCCCATACATTCGCGCGCATCGTGCCCGAGGTTGTTGAGGTCGCCGCTGTTGTAGCAGTTATTTTTCGTAAGCCATGCGTTGAAATATTTTATTTTTCCTTCCGCATCCGTCGCCGTCATACCGTCTATGATCGTGTCGACCGCCGCGTCGCGCGCCGCTATAGCGCTTCTTATCGCCGCCGCGCTTGGGTATGCATCTGTCGCGCGAATATCGAAGGCTTCAGAATCTGTAGTTTCCTCCGCTTGAAGAACAAGGTAGAAATATTGGGTATATTCGTCGCCCTTTACCATAATAGACGAGCTTATTTTTCGCATACCGCTGAGCCAGAAAACCTCGGGGTGGTCACGGTCGAAGGCATCGTAAGCCACATTTGCATATGCCGCCACTGTTTTCATATTTTCATATATCTCGTCTGTAGGGTAAGTATCGAGCTCTGCCGTAACGTTTATTTTGTAAACGTACTTGCCGTCTGCCGCTTCGCCCTCCGTGGGCTCTATAAGCGCGTCCTGCTCGCCGTCACCGTCGCTGTTTTCCACAAGCCAATCGTATAGCTCCTCGGCATATTCAGCGCCCGTGAAATCCACGCGGTCTATCCACAAAGCAAAGCTGCCCTCTTTAAGCGCGGGCGTCTTATCGCTTACAAGTGTGGCGCCGCTATCAATCGCGCCGAAGTCCATATGTATACTTTCAATTTCCCTGCCCTCGGCTTGCGGCTTTGCGCTTTCTGCCGCCGCGGTAAGCGTAAACGCAAGCAAAACCGCCAGCATTACCGCCGCAGAGGCAAGTATTTTTATTTTCGTTTTCATAAGGTATTCTCCTTTTAATTGCTATTATAGAAACTTATGTTGAAATTGTATCATATTTGAATTTGTTTTTCAATGGTTTTAAAAAATGTCGTACATAAGTTTTGTTTTGATAAGGCATTTTAAGCGCTTTCCCTGTTTTGTGTCTGAAACGTGACGAATGAGTAATCCGGTTTATAGTAAAAACAGTTTGCACCGCTATGCGTTCTCCCCTTCTCCTGCTTGGGGAAGGCTTGGTGCCATCTCCGCGGTCATCTTGAGCGAAGCCGAAACGCGAAGCGCGAGCGTTTACGCTCGAATCTCGCGGCGGTAAAAAGCGAAGGAACACCTCATCCGTCACGCTTTGGGCGTGACACCTTCCCCTATAAGAGGGGAAAGCAAAAAATTGATTTCCGCGCTTTCACCCATTCAACGTATTGAAATAATATGCAAAATATGTTAATATAATAATATATCACTTCAAGGAAAGGAGCGCTATATGTCGGCATATAACGAGCTTATTAAAAATTTCGAGCGCATACGCGCCTATATGCGTGAATTTTACGTTTTCGGCTTTAAAAGCCGCGAGGATTACGATAAAAAAAGCGCGCGCTCCTACGATGACGAGCGAAGAAGAATGGAAAGCTTTTTCGGCGAGCATATGAGCTTTTTGCGCACGCCCGAGGGCAAAACGGTTTTTATTTCGATAGACAGCCGCACCTCGCGCCACAACCCCTTCTATAACGCATGGAAGGCAAAAAGCTTTACAGACGGCGATATAACGCTGCATTTTATAATTTTCGATATACTTCATTCCGAGGAAATAAAGCTAACGCTTTCCGAAATTATGGATTGCATAAACGAAAAATACCTCTCTGAGTTTGAAAACCCGCAGATGTTTGATGAATCTACCGTGCGCAAAAAGCTGAAGGAATATTGCGCGCTCGGCATAATAAACGCGGAAAAGCAAGGCAGAAAGGTTTTCTACCTCCGTGCGCAAAGCCCCGATGTTTCAGGGCTTTGCGAAGTGCTCGATTTCTATTCCGAGGTTGCGCCCTGCGGTGTTATAGGCTCTTTTCTGCTGGATAAATGCAGGCGTGAGGGCGAAAGCTTCGCTTTCAAGCACCACTATATGACGGGCGCTATAGATAGTGGCGTTATTGCCGCGCTTTTCGAAGCTATGCGCGGCGAATGCGCCGTTACGGCTATAAACCACAGCCGCAAAAAAAGAGAGCCCGAGGAAATTCGCATAGTTCCCCTGCGCATATTTATAAGCGCGCAGAACGGCAGGCAACACCTGCTCGCCTACGTACCCGGGCAAGACCGCATAAAATCCTTCCGTATAGATTACCTTTCCGAGGTAAAGCCCGCAGGGTCAACGCCGCGCTTCCGCGAGCTGCGCGAGCACCTCGACGAAATGCAGAAAAATATGTGGGGCGTGAACACGGGCACAGGCAAGCTTAGCAAAAAGAAGCTTGAGCACGTGGAGTTCACCGTGCGCGCAGAGCCGGGCGAGGAGCATATAGTGCGGCGGCTCATGCGCGAAAAACGAGTTGGCGAGGTTGAAAAAACGGGCGAATTTACATACCGTTTCAGCGCCGACGTGCTTGATTCTCAAGAGCTTACGCCGTGGATAAGAAGCTTCGTTTGCCGCATTACGGAAATAAAATTTTCCAACCGAGCTGTGGAAAACCGCTTTAAAAGCGACCTTGAAAAAATGTACCGCATTTACGGCATAGAAAAGGGGGCAGAAAAATGATTTTCAGCGAGCTTTACTCTGCTTACTATAACACGGTGGCGGAAATTATTTCGCGCTTGCTAGAGGGCAAGGCGAGTGAAAAGGAGCTTGCCGCCATAGTTTCCGAAAAAGCCTTCGGCGAAAGCGCGCTTACCATTCTGCCCGCGCTGAAAAGCGGGCGCTGGCAGCTTTTGCGCCGCGATATGACACCTGTAATAGAGCATACGCCCACGATGCCGCTTACGCTTTTGCAGAAGCGGTGGCTTAAGGCGGTTTCGCTAGACCCGCGCATAAAGCTTTTCGGCGCGGAATTCCCCCCGCTTGAGGGAATAGAGCCGCTTTTTTACCCCGACGATTACCGCGTATACGACAAATACGCCGACGGCGACGACTATGAGGACGAAGCTTACATAGGCCGCTTCCGCTTTCTTCTCGCGGCGATACGCGAAAAAACACCCGTTAAAATAAACGTAACGAACAAAAACGGAAAAAACGTTTACGCGCAGTGCATACCCGTGCGGCTGGAATACTCCGAAAAAGACGATAAATTCCGCCTTATAACAAGCGGTTG
This sequence comes from Clostridia bacterium, assembly GCA_017451975.1. Classification (GTDB taxonomy): domain Bacteria; phylum Bacillota; class Clostridia; order Oscillospirales; family CAG-272; genus UMGS731. The sequence continues at coordinate 2,810 of JAFTNI010000210.1, read as the reverse complement.
CCGCTTTTTGCCCGTGGTTAACCTCGCCAAAATCAAATCCTGCGCGAAATATAACGGCGAAAGGCAAATTCGCGCAAGCTACGTTGTACCTAGGTACGAAACGATCACGCTTGAAATAACGAACGAGCGCAACGCGCTCGAGCGCGTTATGCTGCACTTCGCGCACTTTGAAAAGCGCGCCGAGAGGCTCGATTCAAAGCATTACTCCGTAACGGTAAAATACGAGCACGGCGACGAAACCGAAATGCTCGTGCGCGTGCTTTCCTTCGGCCCCATGGTAAAGGTAGTGGCACCGGAACGCTTCCGCGAGCTGATAAAAGAGCGGCTTTTACGGCAAATGGCTTGCGGGCTTGAATAAATCACCAAAAGCTGTGAACTTTTTAAGTTCGCAGCTTTTTTTCCGTGAAAAATATTTGCAGTAATGTTAAAATGTTCTTGCAAGCAGGTTCGCGGTGTATATTTTCACCGCGGTGCGCAAGGATATTCCAAAGCGTATGCCGCAGAACCCTTGCGATAGCCTTTTAAGCTATTTTATCGCGGGTTCGAATCCCGCCGTGTGCAAGCAATTGCATATCGCCAGCGGTTTGGTAATTGCCCTTCGGGGCGCTGAAAAATTAAAACGGTACGCGAAAGCGTGCGAGAACGTTTTGCAAAAAAGAGAAAAGAGGCCGCTTGCCCGGGGGAAATTTAATTTCTGCGGGCAAAAGTAAATTCGCCTTGCCTGAAGGCAGATACCGCGCACGCGAAAAATGCGCCAAAAGAAATTTCCGCGCACTCTCGCTGTGCTGAAGCCTTCAGCCGCGGTTTGCTTTATGGGCGGCTTCTGCGAAATTATTACTTTACGGAGGATTACATATATGAAAAAAATTATAATAAGCGAAACCCAGAAGGGGTTTCTTTTAAAAAACGGTAAATACGTTAAAATGCTAGGCCCGGGAAAATATTACGCCTTCGGCGGCAGAGAGATCTTCCCCTGCGACATAGAAGGAAAGATATTTTGCGATAAATGCCCGCTTGAAACCCTGCTTGCCGACGAAAACGTGGCAAAAGCGGTTTCTTGCGTGGAAATAGGCGACGAGGAGCTTGCGCTCCACTACGTAGACGGCAAGCTCACAGGCTCGCTGCGCGCAGTAAAATATGCATACTGGAACGATGCGGGCAAGCACGAATTCAAAATATTCGATATTTCTTCGCCATATGTTCAGGAGGACTTCCCCGAATACGTCTTCCCCAAAATTTCTTCGACTTACTATAAAAAAATCGACGTAGCAGAGCATCAGAAGGCGCGCCTTTGCATCGGCAACCGTTTCGAAAAGCTTCTGGGCGCGGGAACGTACTACTTCTGGAACACGCACGAAACGATAGACGTGGAATATATCGATACACGCCTTACCCAAATGGATATCACGGGGCAGGAAATGCTTACGGCAGATAAGGTTACGCTGCGCGTGAACTTCATTCTCACCTACCGCGTGACGGATTACGTTAAAATCTTCACAGAAATTGACGATTACGAGGAGCAAATGCACACGGCGGCTCAGCTTGCACTGCGCGAATACATCGGCAAGCATAAGCTCGACAATATCCTCGAAAGCAAAGAGGAAATGTCTGCTTTCGTGCTTGAAAAGCTGAAGGCAAAGGAAAAGGGGCTTTTTGTAGAAATAAACGACGCAGGCGTGAAGGATATTATTCTTCCCGGCGAGATACGCGCTATTATGAACAGGGTTATAGAGGCGGAAAAGCGCGCGCAGGCGAACGTTATCACGCGCCGCGAGGAGGTTGCTTCCACGCGCTCGTTGCTCAACACAGCAAAGCTTATGGACGAAAACAAAACCCTTTACAAGCTCAAGGAGCTTGAATACGCAGAGCGCATTTTCGAAAACGTGGGCAATATCACGATAAGCGGCAACGGCGATATACTCGCCCAACTTGCGGAAATTCTCGGCGGTAAAAAATAATGCTTTTCCGCGCTTACACAATTTATAAAAGCCTCGAAGGCGCTTTCCCGAAAAGCGAGGGCAAAAATCTTTTCGCCGTTTGCAGTCTTATTGCGTCAAGCACCGTAAGCACGCGAAAGCTTCCCTTCGGCGTCGTTTGCACACTGCCGCGCGTAAAAAGCTTTGCTTTGCCGAACGGCGAAAGCGTTACCATTCCCGAAAGGATATATTTCCGCGAAGCCGCGGAAGAAGGGCTTGCATCTCTTACGGCGGAGCAAAAGGCAATATACCATTGCATTTTTTCAAGAAGCCACGACGGCTATGCGCGCGAAAGAAGCCTGAAAGCGCTTTTTGCGCTCGGTGTGCCCGATTTCGCTTTGCCCTATATCGTTGAAAGCGCAGGAGATTACGTTCTTGAAATCGTGCAAACGCTCTACCGCCTGCTTTGCGGCGAAAACCTTGAACGATACCGAGAGTTCTGCGGCAGAAACATAAAAAACGTGCAATCCTGCCACAGCAGAATGATGAGCTATTGGTGGGAATATTACAGAGATATATGCCCCGACTATGGCAGTTACGCGGGAAAAGCGCTTTTTGAAGAGTGCTTCGGGTTTTACAAAACGGGGCAGAAAGAGATAAGATTATAGAACTGAAAGGGAGATGAAGTGAGATGCTTGAGATAAAAGGAAAATTCAACGAGGCAAAATGCTATGCCGCAACGATAGACGAGGGGGCGCAGGAGCAAATACGCGCGCTTTGCGACGAGGAAGCGTTTTCCGCCTCTAAAATACGCATAATGCCCGACGTTCATTCGGGCAAGGGCTGCACCGTCGGCACGACAATGACAGTAACGGATAAAATAGTGCCTCCAAT
>JAFTNI010000209.1 GCA_017451975.1 Clostridia bacterium | reverse complement strand
TGGCAATTTCCACGCTCCTCTTCAACAAGGCTCCCTATAAAAACGTTATAGTTCTCGGCCACGTTCTCGATAAGAACGGCCAGAAAATGTCTAAATCCAAGGGTAACGCCGTTGACCCGTTCGAGGCACTCGAAAAGCACGGCGCAGACGCTATCCGCTGGTACTTCTACTCCGGCAGTGCGCCTTGGCTCCCCAGCCGTTTCCACGACGACGCGGTAACGGAAGGTCAGCGCAAGTTCATGTCCACACTCTGGAACACATACGCATTCTTCGTTCTCTATGCGAACATCGACGAATTTGACGCTACGAAGTACACGCTCGATTACGATAAGCTTTCCGTAATGGATAAGTGGGTGCTTTCCAAGCTCAACACAGTCGTTAAATCCGTAGATAACTGCCTCGAGCACTACAAGATCACGGAAACGACGAGAATCCTTCAGGAATTCATCGACGACCTTTCCAACTGGTACGTACGCCGCAGCCGCGAACGCTTCTGGGTTCCCGGTATGCCCCAGGATAAGATCAACGCTTACATGACGCTCTACACTTGCCTTGTAACATTTGCAAAGGTTTGCGCCCCCATGATTCCTTTCATGACAGAGGATATCTACCGCAACCTCGTTTGCACTGTAGACAAGGAAGCCCCCATAAGCGTTCACCTTTGCGACTATCCCGTGGCAAACGAAGCGCTTATCGACAAAGAGCTTGAAGAACGTATGGACGAAGTTCTTAAAGTGGTTGCACTCGGCAGAGCTTGCCGTAACGGCGCCGCTATAAAGAACCGCCAGCCCCTTTCCAAGATGTACGTTGCGGCAGATTTCACTCTCCCCGCATTCTTCACAGAAATCATCGAAGAAGAGCTTAACCTCAAAGCAGTTGAATTCACAAGCGATATTTCTGCTTTCACTTCTTACACGTTCAAGCCCCAGCTCCGCACGGTAGGCCCGAAATACGGCAAGCACCTCGGCGGTATCAAGGCTTACCTCTCCGCAGTTGACGGCAACGCCGCTATGGCAGAGCTTGAAGCAAACGGCGCGCTTAAGTTTGAAGACAGAGGCGAAAAAATCGTGCTTACGAAAGAAGACCTTCTTATCGATTCCGCAAAAATGCCCGGCTATGAATCCACGCAGGATTACGGCATCACGGTTGTAATAGATACGAACCTTACCGAAGAGCTTATCGAAGAAGGCTTTGTTCGCGAAGTTGTTTCCAAAATTCAGACAATGCGTAAAGACAGCGGCTTTGAAGTTATGGATAATATCAACATCTTCATTTCCGGCAACGCAAAGGTTGTGGCTATTGCAGAAAAGAACGCCGCAGAAATCATGGGCGAGACACTCGGCAAGAGCCTTGTGAACGAAGAAAAAGAAACGGCAAAAGAATGGGATATCAACGGCAAGAAAGTTAAAATCGCGGTTGAAAAAATTTAAATGCATATATACAAGGGAGGAATTTTCCTCCCTTGTAAATTTAACGCTATGAATGAAATAAAAGAAAAAATTTATTCCTCGCTCCGCACAATGGAAGATGAAAACAAAAAGAAGATTTCTTCGCTAAAAAAGCGCGCTCTTCTTACCGGTTACGCGCATCTTGTTCGCGTAACCGAGTACGGAAAGGTGTGGACAGAGGCTCTGCGCGCTGCTCTGCGTGAAAACGAGATCGTGGAAATCCCCACCGGGCGCGAGCCTTATTATATAGACGATACAGTTGTTATTCCGTCTAACAGACGCATAGAGGCATGGCGCGCGGTGCTATGCCTAACAGCTGAATGCCGCGTTCTTATGTTCCGCAACGAACACACAAAGGACGGCACAAAAGCGCCTGTAGACAGCGCAGAGCGCGACTGCAACATTTCCATTTCAGGCGGTTGCTTTGCTGAATCGCGCACTTTCCGCGCCGGTTACGGAGCAAGCGGAAGATATAGCGAAAAAAGCGAGTTTTTCGGTGTTTCCACCTGTATGCTTTTCAACAACATCGAAAATCTTACGCTTGAAAACGTTACATTTCGAAATACGGCAGGCTTTGCCTTGCAAATAGGCGATGCGAAAAATTGTATTTTTGAAAATATCTGGTTTAATAATTGCTTTGCCGACGGTTTGCATATAAACGGCGGAAGCGAAAATATCGTGGCGCGCCATATTTACGGCGAGGTTGGCGATGACCTCGTTGCGCTAAACGCCTACGATTGGCAAAACTCCTCCGTCAATTTCGGCGCAATAAAAAACGTGATTTGCGAACATCTGAACCTCGCTCCACTCAGCCGTTATAAAGCGCTGCGCTTCGAGCCCGGTGTTTATACATACGCAAACGGTTCTGATGTTGATTGCTCGCTTGAAAATATTATAATAAACGACGTCACGGGCATAAAAACGTTCAAAATGTATTTACAAACGCCACCATATGCAATCGGCGGTGAGCGAGAAAAAGGGGCTATCGGTACGATCGACAATTTCTTTTTTGGAAATATCCGTATCGACCTTACAGGGCCTATAGATTCGTTCCCGGAATATGTTAATGGCGACCAAGTGCGCGGTGTTTTCGCGGCTTTTGAGCTTGGCGCAAATATAGGCACGCTCTGCTTTGAAAACATAGATTTCACGCATCACGGCGATGAATTTCCGCTTTCGTACCTTGTATGCATAGGCCCGAAATCCATAAATTCCGGCGGCACAGAAGTTTTCGACCCATATATAAGCAGCTGCGCGAAAAGGCTGATTTTTAAAAACATCACGGTAAACGGCGAAATGCCCGAGGATATACGCCACCTTTTGCGCGAAATAACCTTCGATGATATAAACAGCGACGGCGAAAGCAGCGGCAATGGCAAGATTTTCGAAGTAGTATATGAGTAATTCCTAAAAAAGCCTTTCGCTAAAAAAGGCTTTTTATTTTTACTGTTTTGTAAATTCAATGTTGAATTTTCATATAAACCGTGTTACAATATTTTTAGCAACCCATTCTATTTTCACCTTTCACACGGAGGAAGCGCTTATGAAAGCACTTTTCAGAAAAGCAAAAAAATACCTCAGTATAGTAGAATCCACAATATTAGAAAACGTGACGCCCGTAGAAAACGTCACGTACTGCCCCTGCGGCTATAAGGAAAGCAACACGCCCCCGCCGCTTTCCGAATTCGTACCGTTCAAAAACGGCGAAAAATTCGGCACAGGCAACGATAGCCACGCATGGTTTCACTTCACGCTCGATATTCCCGAGCATATGCAGGGCAAACCAACAGAGCTTGCCACCTGCACCAATTTCGACCGCTTCGGCGTTACCACAAACCCGCAGTTTTTGCTTTATGTAAACGGCAAAATACGCCAGGGTATGGACACACGCCATAAAGAATACCTTCTCCCCGAGGGTACGCATTTCGATATTTACATCTACGCCTATACAGGTCCTTCCATTCCCTCGTGCCAATTCAGCGTGGAATACCGCAACGTAAACAAAGACGCGCGCGATTTCTACTACGACGTAAACACGGTATATGAAGCTATAAAGCTGCTCGACGAAAACACGCAGGAATATATGGAAATGCTGACGTATATAGACCGCGCGCTTTCCATGCTCGACCTATACGAAGTCGGCTCCACCGAATATTTTGAATCTGTAAAGGCCGCAAAGGAGTTTTTCGAAAGCGAATTTTACGGCAGCTACTGTGAAAAGCAGCGCGCAACCGTTGCCTGCATAGGCCACACGCATATAGACTGCGCCTGGCTTTGGACCTTGCGCCAGACGCGCGAAAAGGCACAGCGCTCATTTGCCACAGTGCTGGAGCTTATGCGCCGCTACCCCGAATATAAATTCACCTCCTCCCAGCCGCTTCTCTATAAATTCGTAAAAGAGGAAGCGCCCGAGCTTTACGCCGAAATAAAAGAGCGCGTTGCCGAAGGGCGCTGGGAATGCGAGGGCGGCATGTGGGTCGAAGCAGACTGCAATATCCCCTCGGGCGAAAGCTTTGTGCGCCAATTTATATACGGCAAGCGCTTCTTCCGCGAGGAATTCGGCAAGGATAACCGCGTGCTCTGGCTGCCCGACGTTTTCGGCTATTCCGCCGCGCTTCCGCAGATACTCAAGGGTTGCGGCATAGATTGGTTCGTAACATCCAAAATAAGCTGGAACGATACGAATATGATACCCTGCGACACGTTCGCATGGCAAGGTATAGACGGCACGCAGGTGTACACATACTTCCTCACAGCTCAGGATAAAAAGAAAAACTCCCCTCTCACTCGCTACGTTACCTATAACGGCGACACAACGCCCAAAATGATAGCGGGCACGTACGATCGCTACCACGACAAAAACCTTTCCGATGAGGTAATGCTGACCTACGGCTTCGGCGACGGCGGCGGCGGCCCCACGGCGGAGCATATTGAAATCGCAAAGCGCCTTTCCTGCGGCGTGCCCACCGTGCCTAATGCACGCTTTGAGCACGTTGAGCCCTTCCTTTCACGCATGGAAGAAAGAATTGCAAAAAGCGCGCCGCTTCCAAAATGGACGGGCGAGCTTTACCTTGAATACCACCGCGGCACATATACCTCCATCGCAAAAAACAAGAAGAACAACCGCAAGAGCGAATTTCTTTATATGAACGCAGAAACGCTTTCTGAAATGACAAAGCATTTGCTCGGCGCGAAAACGCCGAAAAAAGAGCTTCGCGAAGGCTGGGAAACTATACTCACAAACCAATTCCACGATATTATTCCCGGCTCCTCTATAGGTCCCGTATACGACCAGAGCGATATTGACTACGCCAAAATCATGTACGCGGCGCGCAACATCGTTGCCGATACGCAAGAGCATATAGCAAGCAAAATAAGCGCTTCACGCGGTTTTGTTGTGTTCAACACCAATTCCTTTACCGCAAGCGGCCGCGTGCTTGCAGGCGGCAAAACAGGCTTCATTTCGGGTGTTCCCGCAAAGGGCTACACCACGGTGGAAGATTTCAAGTTTACAAACAGTGTAAAGCTCGACGTAGAATTCAGCCTGGGCGAGAAAAAGGGCGGCGGCAAGGTGGAAACACCGCTTATCGTTGCAAAATTCGATGAAAACTGGGTGCTTACCTCGCTTTACGATAAGAAAGCCGAGCGCGAGGTTCTGCGCAAAGGCGGCCTTGGCAACGAGCTGCGCGTTTACGCCGATTACCCCGATGCCTACGATAACTGGGAGTGGCAGGAATATTCGCTCGCCGCATACAAGCCCATAACGGCGGTTTCCGACGTGGAATTCCTTGAGGACGGCGCGCGCAAGGGCGTTAAGATAACGCGCCCCTATATGAAATCCACAATTACGCAAACGATGTGGTTCTGCGACGAAACCCCTACTATAGATTTTGAAACGCATATAGATTGGCACGAACACAACAAAATGCTCAAAGCCGCTTTCGACGTTGATGTGAACAGCGATAAAGCAACCTACGAAATACAGTTCGGCTCGGTGGAACGCCCCACGCATAAAAACACGAGCTGGGACAGAGCAAAATTTGAGGTTTGCGCCCACAAATACGCCGACCTTTCCGACGGCGGCTATGGTGTTAGCCTTCTCAACGATTGCAAATACGGCCACGATATCCACGACGGCACAATGATGCTTTCGCTGCTCAAATCGGGCATAATGCCCTACCCCGAAGCAGACCAGGGCGAGCACACGTTCACATATACGCTCTACGCCCATGAAGGCTCGCTTCGCGAAAGCGACACAGTGAAGCTCGCGTACCTTCTCAACAATCCGCTTACGGCAGTGAAGGCAAGCGGCAAGCACTCCGAGCTTCCCGAAAGCTATTCGCTCGTTTCCGTAGATAAAGAAAACGTTATCTGCGAAACGGTAAAGGAAGCAGAAGAGGATAAGAGCACCGTGCTCCGCCTCTACGAAAGCGCGAATAAAAAGACTAAAGCGCAGATAACCCTCGGCTTCAAGGCAAAGAAATGCTACATTTGCGATATGCTCGAAAACGAAAAAGAAGAGCTGCCCATCACAGATGGCAAAGTAAACGTAAGCTTGCGCGGATACGAGATAGTAACGCTTAAGGTTGTGTAATTAAAAAGGTCAAAACGGTTTTCTCTGTTGTTCTAAACGGAGAATTAGCTGGCACAAAACTTCGGCAGAGAACTTGTTTTCTCTGCCGATTTGTGGTATAATGGGGTTAGCAAAAAAGCCTTCCTCCGGGAGGACGGTGGCACGCGAAGCGTGACGGAAGGAGCCCGCGTAACTTTGAAGTTTTGATATGTTTTATTGTCACGCATTCTCCCTCCGGGAGCTTCCTCACGGAGGGAGCCTCAAGACGCGCGTAGCCTTAAGGGGTATGGGCTTTGCCCTGTGCCTTTGTAATACAAAGGCGAAACTGGCGCGATAAACAAAACAATAAATAAGAATTTGTGGAGGTGTCAACATGTTAGTGTATTCCATTATTATGTTTCTGGTTGCAGCTCTGTTTACGGTATTGGGTATTGCAATTTACAAGGGTAAAACGGATTTAATTCACGA
>JAFTNI010000208.1 GCA_017451975.1 Clostridia bacterium | reverse complement strand
CGCTGTGCGCATATACAGAAGATATAAAAACGGAACTTTATTTGAAATAAGATAAATTCGGGCGGTGAGAAATCACCGCTTGTTTTTTTGTGAGAGCGAAAGCCTGCGGATGAGGTTTTCCTTCGTTTTCTGATAAAGTGAAAAATTAATTTAAAAGCGATGGTACACCTCATCAGTCACTTAACAGTGACAGCTGTCTCGCTGCGGCTCGGTCACATCGCGGCTCTGAAAGCCGTTTAGGCTTTCATTCACTTCCGCGATGCCGCTTCGCTACCTAATAAGAGGGGAAGCCTTTGAGTCGGGCAAACATTGTTCGCCTCTACGTACCCCTCCCCTACTGCATCAACACCCATGAAAATCCCTCCATGTCAGCTTGCGCTGACAGTTCTTCCTTACGGTAGAGTGTGCGCGCCTTATGGCGCGGAAGAGAGTTTTTTCTTTTTACAGGGGATGGCTCGGCGGTAAGGGGCAAAAAGTCGCCTTTACCAACATCGTAATGCTTAAAACGGCGATTATTCAAAAAAATTTCAAAAACAATGCAAAAATGTGTTGCAAAATAAAAAAAATGTGTTATAATGTGTTATATTCACACATTTATACATATAAAAAGCTATGAAAAAGCGGCAAACCGAGAACACACGGGCGCAGAGATGTCCTTCACCGGCTGAAAGGGGACACAGGCTGTGCGGTGAGCCTTTCACTTTGGAGCTTTCGGCGTTATAAGCGCCGAACGGGTTTCTCCCGTTACAGAGAGGAAAGTGCCCGCATTTTGCGGGAACACGGGTGGTACCGCGGAAGTTCTATGCCTTCGTCCCTTGATTTTTTGGGAGGAAGGTGTTTTTTATTTTAACGCTTACCGCCGCATGTAAAAACGTAATAAACACGAAAGGAATATAAATCTTTAACCATGAAAGAAATGCTTGAAAAAATTCAAAAAAGCGCACTTGATGAAATTGCCTCAGGCGCTCCTACGGAAGATATCCGCATAAAATACCTCGGTAAAAAAGGCGAGCTTACAAAGGTTCTCCGCGGTATGGGTGCGCTCTCCGCAGAAGAACGCCCCGCCATCGGCGCTCTTGCGAACACGGTTCGCGCAAACATCGAAGCGGCGCTCAAGGAAGCAGTTGCCTCAGAAGAGGCAAAGAAGCTTGATGAAAAGCTTAAAAAAGAAAAACTCGACGTAACGTTCCCCGGTAAGGAAATTGCACGCGGCCACCGTCATCCCATTTATGAAACAGAGCAGACGCTCCGCGATATATTCATCGGTCTGGGCTTCTCTATTGTGGAAGGCCCCGAGGTTGAATACGACTACTACAACTTCGAAGCGCTAAATATCCCGAAGGATCACCCCGCGCGCGATACACAGGATACGTTCTATATTTCCGATAACATTCTTCTTCGCTCCCAGACATCCCCCGTTCAGGTAAGAACAATGGAGCATACGAAGCCCCCGATACGCATTATCTCCCCCGGCCGCGTTTACCGCGCAGACCCTGCAGACGCAACTCACTCCCCAATCTTCCACCAGTGCGAAGGCCTTGTTATCGACAAGGGCGTAACAATGGGCGACCTCAAGGGCGTGCTTGAGCTTTTTGCAAAGAGAATGTTCGGCGAAAAAACGCGCATCCGCTTCCGCCCCCACCACTTCCCGTTCACAGAGCCTTCTGCAGAGGTTGACGTTTCCTGCTTCGTTTGCGGCGGCAAGGGCTGCAGACTTTGCAAGGGCGAAGGCTGGATAGAAATTCTCGGTGCGGGCATGGTTCACCCGTTCGTTCTTTCTGAATGCGGCATAGACCCCAACGAATACAGCGGCTTTGCTTTCGGTATGGGTATCGAAAGAATTGCCATGGCGCGCCTCGGTATCAACGACCTGCGCCTCTTCTACGAAAACGATATGCGTTTCCTTGAACAGTTTTAATTAAGGGCTTCCCATTGAGTGGAAGAAAAATAAATTACGGCTATACCGTAGGGGCGAATAGCATTCGCCCGCGGGACGGAGAACCCGTCCCCTACGAAAACACCGAAATCTCCCCCGAGAGGGAGGCTTAAAATCTAACGGAGGTAAATAAACATGGTATTATCAATGAATTGGCTTTCAGATTTCGTGAAAGCCGACGATATAGAAATAAAAGAATACTGCGACGCTATGACGGAATCCGGCTCTAAAGTAGAGGGCTACGAGGTTCTCGGCGATGAAATAGAAAACGTTCGCGTAGGTCTTATCACGAAAATAGAGCAGCACCCCGACGCAGAAAGACTCGTTATCTGCCAGGTGGATTGCGGCGAAAAAAATCTTCAGATAGTTACGGCTGCCAAAAACGTATTTGAAGGCGCGCTTGTGCCCCTTTGCTACTGCCCCGACGGCGAAAAGAGAATTGCAAAGGTAAAGGGCGGCGAAATTAAAACAGGTAAGCTCCGCGGTGTGCTTTCCGAGGGTATGTTCTGCTCAATTGAAGAGCTTGGGCTCACAACTCACGATATGCCCGGCGCTGCCGAAGACGGCATTCTTATCCTCAACGGCTACGACGTAAAGCCCGGCGACGATATTTGCGACGCGCTTATGATGCGCGATAAAGCGGTTGAATTTGAAATCACACCCAACCGCCCCGACTGCCTTTCCGTTATCGGCCTTGCGCGCGAAACGGCGGCAACCTTTGATAAAGAGCTTACCATCCCCACGCCCGTTGTAAAGGAAAACGCAGAGCTTGGCAAGGTAGAAGATTACCTTGAGGTTAAAATTTCCGATGCAGAGAAGTGCAAACGCTACAGCGCGCGCGTTATCAAAAACGTAAAAATCGAGCCTTCCCCCCTTTGGCTCCGTATGCGCCTGCGTGCAAGCGGCGTTCGCCCCATCAACAACATCGTAGACATTACGAACTATGTAATGCTCGAATACGGTCAGCCTATGCACGCGTTTGACTACGTTTGCCTCGGCGGTAAGAAAATAGACGTTCGCACGGCGGGCGATAAAGAAAACTTCCGCACGCTCGATAGCCAGGATCGCGCGCTTGAAGCAGATATGCTCGTTATCGCAGACGAAACGAAGCCTGTTGCGCTCGCAGGTGTTATGGGCGGCGAAAACAGCGAAATTACGGAAAACACAAGCACTGTTGTGTTTGAATCTGCAATGTTCCACGGCTCCTCCGTTCGTATCACGGCGAAGAAGCTCGGCATGAGAACAGAAGCAAGCGCCCGCTTTGAAAAGGGACTTGACTGTGAAAACACACTCCCTGCGCTTGAAAGAGCCTGCGAGCTTGTAGAGCTTCTCGGCGCGGGCGAGGTTGTTCCCGGCATAATCGATGCTTACCCCGTTAAAAAGGAAGAAGCAAGAGTTAAATTCGAGCCCGAAAAAATAAGCAATTTCCTTGGTCTCAAGCTCGAAGCAAACGAAATGAAAAAATACCTTGAAAGACTTTTCTTCACTTTCGACGGCGACGATATCATCGTTCCTTCCTACCGCGACGATGTAAGATGCATGAACGATATAGCAGAAGAGGTTGTTCGCCTTTACGGCTACAACAAGATCGAATCCGGCAATATGGTTTTCCCCATGACACAGGGCGGTCTTAACGAAAAGCAGAAATTCAAATATGACCTCAACAATCTCCTTCTCGGCGCGGGATATACAGAGGTTTGCACGTATTCCTTCATGAATGCATCCTTCTACGATAAAATCCGCCTTGCGAAAGACGATGCACGCAGAAAATCTGTAGAAATCGCCAACCCCTTCGGCGAGGATAGCAGAACAATGCGCACCATGGCTTTGCCCACAATGCTCGAGGTTGTTGAAAACAGCGCGCGCTCGGGCGTTGCAAATGTTTGCGTTTACGAGCTTGCGAAGGTATTCATCCCCCGCGAAGGTGTTGTAACAAATACACACGGCCTTGAAGGCTCTCTGCCCGAAGAAAAGGTTATTCTTTCTATTGCGGAATACGGCGCTTCCGATTTCTACACGCTCAAGGGCATTATAGATAAGGTTATGGCGTTTGCAGGTATCGAGGCTTCCTACGTTGCTTGCGATACAGAGCCTACGTTCCACCCCGGCAGATGCGCAAACGTGCTTGCAAAAGACGGCACGGTGCTCGGCACGTTCGGCGAGCTTCACCCCCTCACGATGAAGAATTACGAGTTCATTTCCACGGTTTACGCCGCAGAGCTCGACCTTGAAGCTATCTATGCTCACACAAGCTTTGAAAAGGCATACAAGCCGCTTCCCAAATTCCCTGCATCCACACGTGACTTCTCCTTTGTTTGCGACGACGCGCTCGAGGTTGGCACGATCGAAAAGGTGATGAAGGATACAAACTCCAAGCTTATCGAAAACGTTAAGCTTTTCGATATCTACCGCGGCGCGCAGCTCGGCGAAGGCAAGAAGAGCGTTTCCTTCTCTGTTTCCTTCCGTTCCCCCGACCACACGCTTACCGTTGAAGAAACGGATAAAGCGGCGAAGAAGATTCTCGGCGCTATTGAGCATAAGCTCGGCATCACAATAAGACAGTAAAAATAAAACCGCACTCGGCAGAGTGCGGTTTTTGCGTGCTGATAAAGCTATTGGAAAAGCAAAAATCACGCATTTTCGTGCGTGATTTTTATGTACTTATTTAAGGATTTTTGCGTAAACGAGTATCTGAATAACGATACCTGCAACAACGTAGATGTCAATAAGGCCGCCAACGAGACCAACGATGATGTTTACAACGGGAACCCAGATCAAAAGGCCGATTGCAAAGCCTGCGAGAAGGCCAACGATGAGGTAAACGAGGATGCCAACGATGAGGCTGCCAAGGGATTCTGTGCGTTTAAAAGAAAGGGGGAAAATTTTCTGCAACATTTCCATGATAAAAAACTCCTTGATTAAAATTTTTTGTATTAATTTGCCGTGGTAATTTTTTTATCCACAATAATGTAGTATATACCAAATGTACTTTTTTGTCAATAGCTTTTTAAAAATATATCTATAATATATAGATTTTATTTGATATGTCAATTTTAATAAGGGAAAATAAAGCATAACGCCTAAAATGAAATTCTTAAAGAGTTTTTATTTTATCGAGTATTTTGTGCGCCGCGGCTTCCTTTGTCATAAGCTCCAGCTCCTCACAGGCATCCTTCGTAATGAGTGTGATGATATTAGTATCAACGCCAAAGCCTGCTCCCGCCGCGCGAAGGGAGTTTGCACAGATCATATCGCAGTTTTTACTTGCGAGCTTTTTGCGTGAGTTTTCGAGCATATTTTCCGTTTCCATGGAAAATCCGCAGATGATCTGCCCATCTTTTTTGTTTGCGCCGAGGTGCTTAAGTATATCCTTCGTGCGCTTGAGGGGAATGGACATATCGCCCTCTGCTTTTTTAATTTTGTTATCTGCCACGGTTACGGGGGTGTAATCTGCTACAGCCGCCGCTTTTATTATAATATCCATATCGTTTGCGCGCGCAGTTACCTCGCGGAACATATCCTCTGCGCTCTGTACGCTCACCGTGTTCACGAACATGGGCGCTTCGACGTCGGTATGCGCTTTTACAAGCGTAACCTCTGCACCGCGCAGCATAGCCGCTTTTGCTATTGCTATGCCCATTTTGCCGCTGGAATGGTTCGTAATAAAGCGCACCGGGTCTATAGCCTCTCTCGTTGCACCTGCCGTTACGAGGATTTTTTTGCCTGCAAGGTCTTTTTCGCAAGCGATTTCTTTTATAATGTGCTCGAGAAGTACTTCCTCATCGGGCATTCTGCCGTCGCCCATATCGCCGTTTGCGAGCATACCGTGGTCGGGTGTGATGATATCGTAGCCGAAGCGGCGCAGCTTTTCTATATTATCCTGCACAATGGGGTTGTGGTACATATTGTGGTTCATTGCGGGGGATATCATTTTTTTGCAGGGGCAGGCAAGCACCGTTGTAGTTAGCATATCGTCGGCAATGCCGTAAGCAATTTTGCCTATCACGTTTGCAGATGCGGGTGCTACGAGCACAACATCTGCCTGCTTGGCAATAGCCACGTGCTCCACGCTGTATTGAAAGTTTCTGTCGAAAGTATCAACAAGGCATTTGTTTGAAAGAAGGCTTTCAAACGTGATGGGATTTATAAAGTTCGTCGCGTTCTGCGTCATAAGAACGTGCACGTTGCAATGAAGCTTTTTGAGCATTCTGGCAAGGTTCGCTATTTTGTAAGCCGCTATGCTGCCCGTTACGCCGAGCACGACTGTTTTTCCTGTCAACATAGAATTTCCTCCGTCAATTGAATAAAAATTTTTGTTTTCAACATAAGTATAACATAAAAATCGCAAAATTTATATAGATTTTTGGAAAAATTTATGGTAAAATATTAAGTGTAAGGTGCTTTTGTGAGGAAAAATAAAGTTTATTTGCAGATATTCCAAGGAAATTTGACAAAAATTTTTCTTTGCGCGGCATTTTTACCGTTTGTATTGTATCTCTCACGAGAATGATAACAGGAGGTTTTTATGAAAGCAAGATCTAAAAAAACAAGAAGCGTAGTGCTTTTAGGGCTTCTTACCGCGCTTCTGATACTTATGTCTATGACACCGCTGGGGTACCTTAATATAGGCCCTCTGGCTATAACGCTTAATATAATTCCCGTTGCCATAGCGGGCGCGGCGCTCGGCCCATTGGGCGGTGCGATCGTGGGCGGTGTTTTCGGTATAACCAGCTTTTTGCAGGCTATGGGTATAGGAGGCTCCAGCGCGCTTGGGCTTATATGCTTTGAAATCAGCCCTTTGCTCACGTTTATACACCGCGTTCTTTCGCGCGTGCTTGCGGGCTTTCTCACAGGTGTTATTTTCCGCTTTGTAAGTAAATTTACAAAGCTTGGGGTTGCCTCTACGGTTGCGGGCTTGTCGGCGGCTCTTCTCAATACGCTTTTCTTTACTTCATCGCTTATTATTTTATTCGGTAATACAGATTATATGCAGGGGCTTATAGGCGGGCGCAATATTCTTATTTTCGCCGCGGGCTTCGTTGGCATAAACGCCGTTTTCGAAATGGCTGTTTCCACCTTTGCCACGGGTGTTATTGCCACGGCGCTCCACCGCGCAAAGCTTATACATATACCTAAAAACAACGTAAAAAAAGGAGAATGAATATGGTACTTGCTATTGATATAGGTAATACAAACATTGTTGTAGGTTGTTTCGATAACGATAAAATTCTTTTTATCGAAAGAGTTTCCACAAACCACAGCGCTACAGACCTTGAATATGCAGTTACCATACGCATGGCGCTCCATATTCACGGATATGAATCATCTATGCTGGAGGGCGCTATAATTTCCTCTGTGGTGCCGGGCGTTACGGGCACTGTGAAAAAGGCTATAGAAAAATACGCGGGCGTAAAGGCGCTTGTGGTTTCCCCGGGTGTGAAAACGGGCCTCAGCATTCTTGTGGATAACCCCGCGCAGCTTGGCTCTGACCTTGTGGTAGACGCGGTTGCGGGCATAAACAATTACCCAACGCCGCTTGTTATAGTGGATATGGGCACGGCTACCACGCTTTCTGTTATAGATAAAAATAAAAACTACATCGGCGGCATGATTATGACGGGCGTGGCAATTTCGGCAGACGCGCTAACGAGCCGCACGTCCCAGCTGCCGAAAATAGCTTTCGAGGCACCCAAAAAGCTCATAGGCAAAAACACCGTGGATTGTATGAGAAACGGCATAATGTACTCCAACGCCGCGGCAATAGACGGGCTTTGCGAAAGAGTGGAAGAAGAGCTTGGCGAAAAATGCACCGTTGTTGCAACGGGCGGTATAGCACACCTTATTGTGCCTCTTTGCAAAAGGGAAATTATACTCGACGATGAGCTTCTTCTGAAGGGGCTTATGATAATTTACAATAAGAATTTATAACAATAAAAAACTCGCCTTGCGGCGAGTTTTTTTAGTGTGTCGATAAACTAACTTTAGGCTCCCCCTATGGTGGAGCTCCGCGTCCGGGGTCCTCAAATTGTGCAAAGCATAGTTTGGGGTTCTCGGGCAGCGGTAAGAGGGCAAATCTCAAAAACATGAACTTTTGATGCGATTTCGAGTTTTTATCATAGCCCTCTCCGTCACCTGACGGTGCCACCTCTCCCGTAGGGCGAGGCTATGCTACCACCCGACAGTACGCCTGAAAGGTGTAACACACTATACCTTGCGGGGGCAAGGCGTATCAAAAAGGACAGAGAATTTTAACGTTCTCTGTCCTTTTGCCGTAGGGGCATTTCATTGTAATACCTCAAAATTAAATTATAAGCTGCTCGAGCGCTTCTATAAACATATATGTGTTTTTACGGAAGCTTGCCGTAGAGAAGCATTCGTTTGCGCCGTGCATATTGTTCACCTCTCCGGGGAATTCCGCGCCGAAGGCAACGCCGCCTTCGATATCGTGAACGTACGTGCCGCCGCCTATTGCAAGGGGCTTCGCCGTGCCGTAGTTCATTTTGCCGTAAACGCGCAAAAGCGTTTGTACAAAATCGGAATCTTCGGGCACGATATGACCTTCCACACCGTCGAGCGAAATTGCTCTCATGCCGAAGGAAGTAAGGCTTTGAGTGAATTTTTCGCGCATACCGCCGAGCGTTTCGGAAACGGGGAAGCGGCAATCGAATTTGCCGTTGATAATGCCTTCGTTATAATCGAGAATACTGAAAACGAGTGTGAGCGCGCCGCTTTCTTTATCTTTTGCGGCAACGCCGAGCGATTCGCCCTTTGTATCGTTATGAGCAAAGGCAGAGGCAATGCGTGCAAAGGAGCCCGCTGTTTCGTCGTCTGTGGGGAGTGTGCCGAGGTAAGCGCAAAGACCTGTTACGGCGTTGTTGCCGCGCTCGGGCTGGGAGGCATGTGCGCTTCTGCCCGTTATGTTTACCTGAACGTGGCCGTTTTCCGTGGGAACGAAAGAGAAGCCGAGCGAGGGGAAGGCGCGCGCCGCTTCGCCAAGCTCGGCTGTATTGAAGCCGCGAACTATGGCAGAAGCCGTTTCGGGAACGGCGTTTACAACCGTACCGCCGTTTGCTGAAAGAATACTGCGGCTGCCAACGGCAAAGCCGGAGTACGTGGAAAATTCGCCGCGTATTCTGCCTTTTTCTATGTTGATAACAGGGTACTCCGCATCGGGGGTGAACACGCGGGGCGGGAGCGCCTCTTTATTTTTGTAATATGCTATATCGGAAGAGCCGCTTTCTTCGTCTGTGCCGACGATAAAGCGCACGTTCTGCGTTATGGGCAAGCCGCTTTCTTTAAGTGCGCGCATTGCGTAAAGCACGGCAATAGCGGGGCCTTTATTATCTATAACTCCCCGGCCGTACATTTTGCCGCCGCTTATATAGAGCGAGAAGGGCAGCGAGCGCCAATCTTTTTTGCCTGCGGGCACAACGTCTAGGTGGCAAAGTATGCCGAGAGTTGTGGGAAGCTCGGGGGCGAGGTCTATCGTGCCGACATAGCCCTCGTGGTTCTGTGTGTGAAAGCCGTATTTTTTCGCAAGGCCGAGCATACATTCCAGCGCATCGGCAGGGCCTTTGCCAAAGGGCATACCTTCCTCGGGCTCACCCTTCACGCTGGGTATTTCTACGAGCGCGGCAAGGTCGCGCACCATTTCTGAAAAATGGTTATCTATAAATTGTCTGCATTTGATATGCATGATATCACCTCATAAATTATTGCTGATTATTTTATTACTTTATATTTTTTTGCGGGAACGCAAGATTTAAGCTTTTCCCTTACGGTTTCAAGCTCTTCCTGTGTTTCAAAGCCGTATTTTGAAACGAGCAGAACCTGGTTATAGGAAACGTAAACGTAGAAAATGCCCGTTTTTTCATAAACCTTTCTGATTACGTCGTATTTGAATACAGCGCGGGAGTTTAGCTTGGGGCTTACGGTTTCGTTTATTATTTCGTCATCCATGAAAATATAATTTTCTGTGCCGCCGCAAAGGGGAGAGGCCTTATACATCTGCTTGGGCAAAATAGAATAGTATATAAAATAAAAACCTGTAAGTATTACGAAGAAGAACAACTGATAATAGGGGAAGCCTACGTCGTTTTCCGATACGTAAAACAAAATTATCGAAATAAGCGAAATAAAGAACGCAAAAAACGCTATAACGCCCCAGAAAATATAGTTAAGAAAATTATGCTTTTTGAAAATTCTCATTCCGAAATGCTGGAGCTTAACAAACATTTTCTCATCTACGCGGGTAGTGTTTTTTATTTCCATAGTGAAAACCTCCTTGAATTTTATTTATAGTTATATAATTATATTAAATTAAAAACGCAAATAAGTCAATATTTTCTGCGATTTTTGGGGAAAAATGAAATTTTTTGCCAAAAATGCGGCGGTTTTCCACAAGCGTGTGGAGAACACGGTGCAATTACGGCAGGGCAGAGCCGAAACGCGAAGTGCGCACCGTATACCGCGTGTATTTACTGTTTACAGCAAAACCTGCCCGCCGCGCCAAATAGATAAAAATATATTGATTTTTCTGCGGAATTATAGTATAATAAATGTAAATTTTTTTAAAAATTTTCGAAAGGAAAATATTATGTCTAAAAATTCGAAAAGCGCTCTCGATAAGCATTTTAAAATATCGGAACGCGGCTCCAACGTAAAAACCGAAATTATTGCGGGTATTACTACGTTCTTTGCGATGGCGTATATCATCGTGCTCGGACCTAACCAGATAACAGGTCTTTCGGGTGGCCCCTTCTGGAACGCAGTTTACATTGCAACCGTTTTCGGTGCTATACTCGGCACACTTTACTATGCTTTCTATGCAAATCTTCCCTATGCACAGGCGTGCGGCATCGGTCTTAATGCGTTCTTCTTCACCTCCTTCGTGGCAGGTGCAAAAGGTGTTACAGGTTACCAGGCGGGCCTTGTAATTGTGCTTATTTCCGGCGTTGTGTTCCTTATTCTTTCCATTACGGGCGCAAGAGAAATAATTGCAAAATCCATGCCCGAATGCATTAAAAAATCCATTCCCGTCGGCATCGGCCTTTTCATCGCGTTCATCGGTTTCCAGAACGTAGGCATTATTCAGGATAACCCCGGCACACTCGTTCAGTTCGTGCAGATAAACGGCGCTTCCTGGAGCGAAATTGCCCCTGCTATCGTTGCTCTTGCAGGCTTCTTCATAATAGTTATACTTTCCGCGCTTAACGTTAAGGGCGCAGTGCTTATCGGCGTTGTTGCCACAACGGTTATTTACTATGTTGCAACATGGCAGCTCCCCTCCTTTGAAGGCGGCTCTATAGTGGGCTCCTTCAAGGAATTCTTTGATACAAGCTTCGTTGCGGCGTTCAAGCCCGAATCCTGGAAAAACGCTTTTTCTCAGGAATACGTTGGCGGTATCTTCGGCGCTATCCTTCTTATAATTTCCTTCAGCATTGTTAATATGTTCGATACAATCGGCACGCTTTACGGCACGGCGAGCGAAGCGGGTATGCTTGACGAAAACGGCGACCCAATCGATATGGATAAGGCTATGACGTGCGACTCCACCGCAACTATCACGGGCGCTATTTGCGGTACTTCCACTTGCACAACGTTTGTTGAATCTGCTTCCGGTGTTGCTGCGGGCGGCAGAACGGGCTTTGCGAGCGTTATTACGGCTATTTGCTTTGCGCTCTGCCTCTTCCTTACGCCTATTGCAAGCATTATTCCTGCGGCTGCAACAGCCCCCGCGCTCATCTACGTTGGCGTTCTTATGTTCAGAAACGTAACGAACATTGATATGACAGAGCTTCGCGATAAAGCTACTGCTTTCCTCACTATTATTATGATGCCCCTTACGTATTCCATTGCAAACGGTATCGGTATCGGCGCTATCGGCTACGTTATCATCACTCTTTGCACAGGTAAATTCAAAAAGGGCGATATCCCCGTAACGGTTGTAGCGCTACTCTTCCTCTTTAAGTTTATCTTTGGTGGAATTTAATCAATGTAAAATCCCTTTTTGTGAAAACGAAAGGGGATTTTTTTGTGGGCACTCACCACCGCTGATGCAGCGGAGGCGGCTATGCACAAATTTTTGAAAAAATTTTCCATACGAGAGTTGTTTTTTTGCGTAAAATCGTAGTTATATAGTGAAAGGAGGAATAATATGGGCGACGAGGAAATAATAGAGATGCTTTTTTCGCGCGCGGAAGAAAGCATTTCTGTAATTGATGAAAAATACGGCGCTGCTTGCAGAAAAATCGCAAAAGATATTTTGGGCAACGAGCAGGATGCGGAAGAATGTGTAAACGACGCATACCTCGGTATTTGGAACACGGTACCACCCGAAAAACCGAGCCCGTTTTCTACGTTCCTATATAGAATTTTGCGAAATTTATCGCTTAAAAAGCTTGAAGCGAACAGGGCGAAAAAGAGAAGCGCCATGTTTGAGGAGCTTGTGGCGGAAATAGAGGAATTTCTTCCTGCGGCGGAAACTGTAGAAAGCCGAGTGGAGCAAAGAGCGCTGGCGGCGGCTATAGATGAATTTCTGGAAACGCTTACACCCGATAACCGTAAGGTATTTATGCGGCGGTATTGGTTTTCGGAAAGCTATGAGAAAATTGCCGGCGACCTGGGCATGAGCAAGGGCAATGTTTCCATGCGGCTTGTGCGCACAAAGGAGAAAATGAGAAAATTTTTGGAAGAGAGAGGTATAGAAATATGAGAGGAGAATATTTTTTAAAAGCAATAAACGATGTAAATTCAAAATATATTGAAGAAGCGAGGGAAAAAACTATGAAAAAGAAGTTTAATTTTAAGCCGATAATAGCGGTTGCGGCGTGTGCGGTGTTTGCGCTCGCGGCAATTCCCGTGGCAAACCACTTTGCGAATAATAATTTGGTTGATGGCGGCACAACGGCGGGCACGGTAGCACCTGTGCCGGGCGATGAGGAAGTTAATTTTACGGTGTATGAAAGCGGCGTGCATG
>JAFTNI010000207.1 GCA_017451975.1 Clostridia bacterium | reverse complement strand
GCTTATGTTAAGCGTTTCTTTCGAGTCTGTGAATGTATTCCTTGCAAAGCGGCATTTTGTCTGCGCCAAAAAGCTCGTCAAGGTAGGAAATAAGCCCTTCTGCCGCGTTGCGCAGGTAAATGGGGTTCTGCGTTTCAAGCTTGCGTATTATCTTCTTAGCAAGAATATCGTCAAGCGCCGTAAGCTCTTCGCCGCCACAGCTTATATACACGGGTATGTAAGTTTTTATCTGCTTCATAATTCGGTTGCCGAACGTTATGTGGAAGTGCTTGATAAGGTATTTATCGAGCTCGTCCAGCCTTTTCTGGTTTCTCAGGCTTATATCGTGCTCCTTGACCGCCTTCTTCACCAGGTCGGCAAACTGGTCTGCCGAAATAAACATCTTTTCCGTTACGGGCGCAACAAAGCGCTCGCATTTGGAATCGAGGTTCATTATCATCGCACGGTCGTAAACCTTATCTGATATAGCAAAAGTAGAGTCGTCGTTGTTCGCAGTGCCTATGAACCACATATTTTCGGGCAGCTTTATTCTGCCGTCGCGGAACTGCTTCGGGTCTGTTTCCCATTTATCCGAAACAACGTCGAGGTATCTTTCTTCTGCGTTCGGAAGCTCCAGCAGCGAAAGAAATTCCGCAAAGTAATATTCCACGCGCGCTATGTTCATTTCGTCAAGCACCGTTACGTACATATCCTTGCTGTAGTTTGCCTCGTACATTTTTTCAAGCAGAAGCGTTTCGTTGAAGCGCTTTGTAAACTCGTTGTAGTAGCCCACAAGGTCGGTTCTTTCCTTCCACATAGGTTGCACGGGTATAACCGTGGAGCTGTTATCCGTAAACGCACCGAATGCGTGTGCAAGCGACGTTTTACCCGTACCGGACATACCCTGAAGTATCAGAAGCTTAGATACCGCCATGCCCGATATGAATTTTCTTATATCCTCTATATCGTAATAGAGCCTTAGCTTATTTGCCGCATAATTGCGGAAGTTTTCGCAAAGGGTTTCAAGCGTCACGCTCCTGTCGTAGCTCGTGTGCCCGTACGTGTTCTTCTTGCGGTCTATTTCGCTGAGCATACAGAAGCGCTCGCCTTCTTCCTCCTCCTCTTTCTCGGGGGTGAGGGAGGAAATAGGCGTGCCGTCCGGCGAAACGAAGGTAATTTCCTTAGGTTCGCTCTTCTCTGCTTTTCTGTCTGTCATAAAAGCCGTTACGGTAAGCGCAAGCAAAAGCACGGGTATAAGCAAAAGACCTATGGCAAAAAGGTAGAGCGTTTCCGAGCGAATAAGGCCCGTAAGAGGGATTTGCCCGCTTTCGTTGCTCATCGCCTTTACAGCGCCGATAAGCAACGCACCGACAAGCACAAGCACCAGCAAAAGCACTATAAAGTTCCTTAGCCGAAGCTTTTTATTCGGTTTTTTATTTTCGTTATTATCCATTGTTATTTACGCCTCTTTCGACCTGTAAGATTATCAAGATTCAAAATGCTCTTGCGGATTTTCTTTTTCGTTTTGCTCCATTGGCTGTTATAGAAGCGTTCAAAGGCTTCAAATTCCTTTTCAAGCTCGCCAAAGCTTTCTCTTTCTGTAAAGTCGTCCTCTTCTGTCATAAGCCCCTGCTGAGCGCGCAAGCCCTTGAGCCTTGCTTCGCAAAGAATTTTTTCTTCAGAAAGCTTTTCGTGGTCGGCAAAGAGCTTTTCATATTTGAATTCCGCCGCCCTGCGTTCTTCACGCGCGGCTGCAACATCCAGCCTGCACTGCTCGCGCATTTCGCGCATTTCCGCGTTAGAGCTTTCCAGGCGCTCGTTGCATTCCTTTTCAAGCGCCTGCGCTTCTGCCTCGTATTTCGTGAGGTTTTCGTGTATGCGCTTGTTCATATCCTCTGTTATGGCTTCTATTTCGCGGGAGTGCCTTGCTTCCGATTCATTGTTTTCGCGCGTGATGCGCTCAACCTCGCCCTTCAGCTCGTTTATCTGCCCGTCAAGCTTTTCCTTTTCCTCTTGCATAGCGTCTATTTCTTTGAGAAGCACGTCTATGCGGGCGTTTTCGCTTTCAAGCGATTTTATCTGCTTTTCCATTTCGAAAATGTATTCCTCGGGCGATTCACCGGAATTCTTTATTTTTCGGCGGAGCATTTCAAGCTTTTCTGCCCTTTTGTTCATCGCCTCTATTTCGCGGCGGTGCTCCTCCTCTTCAAAGCTTTCCTTGAGCATTTGCTTCATTCCCAGCCCGTTTGAGTACATAAGGAAGGAAAGCATGGCACAAGCTTCTGAAAGCTCGTCGGCAAAATCTGCGCGGAAGGGCGCGAAATCAACCTTCTGCTCCTCTGCAATATAGCCTGGCTTCGTGTAGGAAATAATGTAGTCGTAAAGAGCCACAGCGCCCTTGAAGTTATTGTCCATTTTCAAAACGTTGGTTTTCGTTATAGGCGGCTTCAGCATGGGCGTTTTTGCGGCAGATTCCATAAGCGGAGTGCCAAGAAAAGAAATTACCGTTTTCAGAATAATATCTATTCTGTCTATAACCGCTTTTGCGGAGTTATGCTCGCGAAGGTATTTATCATCGGGGCGCTCGTCGTGAAGGTCAACGCTATAGGTTATTTTCTGCTTTGCGAGAGTAACCTCTTTATTGAACCTCAAAACACCGTCGTATTTATTTGTCAAATCGAGAATTTTATTATACCTCAGAGTGATAAAATCGCGCAGGTAGCAAAGAAGCATATAAAGAAAACGGTTTTCATATACGGCGTAATCGTTAAGGCGCTCAACGGTGTAGAGCTTATCGGGTACAAAATCCTCGCCCTCCTCAACCTTGCCTATAAGGTTGCTGTGCCTTGCCAGGTGGCGCACAGATTCCGTGGAAACGTGCTTCACCTTTTCTATAGGCATGACCTCGCCGTTTGAATATATAAACTGCCTTTCTTCCTTAATGGCTTTTTCTACATACTCAAGACCTTTTTCGATTTCGGAAATCCAGTCTTCCTCTATAGTGCATACCACTCTGGTTATCTGCATTTTATCGTTTTCCGTGCCTGCTTCCGCCACGAATTTACGGAATGTATTACATTCTCGGTTCTGCGTGGTTAGCGCGCGCCATTCCGATAAAGCGCGATAGTAAACATCTAATTGATTCATAAAATCGTTCCCTTTTGCTTATGTTAAGCGTTTCTTTCGAGTCTGTGAATGTATTCCTTGCAAAGCGGCATTTTGTCTGCGCCAAAAAGCTCGTCAAGGTAGGAAATAAGCCCTTCTGCCGCGTTGCGCAGGTAAATGGGGTTCTGCGTTTCAAGCT
>JAFTNI010000206.1 GCA_017451975.1 Clostridia bacterium | reverse complement strand
TGCTTTTCACGCGCCCCTTGTTGCCGCCCAAACGTGTATGTATACCCAACAGCCCCTCGGAATCGCCGTAAAACAACACAAAAAATCAAATTTTGCGCTTTCTACTATACAGTTGCAAAAAAAGGCCAGATTTACGCAAAAATTTTTATTGTTTACAATTTGTTAACAATTTTGTTTGAAAAAGATGGGTTTCAGAGATATTTTATATTTCCATATATCAATACACGATGTGATACGTTAAAAAAACAACCTGTTTTTAAACAGGCTGTTTTTTCTTTATTCATCCTTGATATTTCCCTTTTTCACGTTTTCATCTATAAGCGCGCTTGTATATTCCCATATTTCTTTTGAGCCGAGAATATTTCTTTGCTGCCTGCCCACTACCTTCGATTTTATTACCTTATGCTCGCGCCAATCGGCGCCGCCGTTGGAATCATTGAGCAAAAGAGGTTGGAAATTATCCATCGTTTTGGCAAAACGTGCCTCGGGGGTTTCGCCTGCCTCAAACTCATCGAAAAGCGCGCGAAGCTCGTCGCGCTGGTCGTCGGGAAGCAATCCGTAAATACGCTCGGCGGCGCGCTCCTCTCGCTCCTTTTGCGTTTCCAGAGCCGCCGTGTCGTAGGCGTATGTATCGCCCGCATCTATTTCTACAATATCGTGGATAAGCGCCATCATCATAGCCTTGGCAACGTCGAATTCCTCGTTGGAATATTCCTTCAGAAGGTATATCATCATTGCCATATGCCAGGCATGCTCAGCATCGTTTTCGCGCCTTGCATAACCCGTTATATGTGTTTGGCGCAGTATATTTTTCTCTTTATCGGCTTCCAGAATGAAAGCTAACTGTTTTTCAAAGCGTTCTTTATCCATAAGCGCTTGCCTCCCTCATATTTCGGGAACGATGTAGTGTCTTTCGTTAAGCGCGTTTTCTATACGGTCAAGCGTCGCTTCATTTTCCGCACGCACCGTATGGTAATGATATCCGCCCGTTACGTGCATAAGCTCGGTAGACTGCCCCGTTCTCACGCCCTCGAGAAATTGCTTTATATGTAAGCGCGAAAAAATGTTCAGCCCCGCTTCTATTTTACCGTATACCTTGTGCCATACGAACACGTCGACCACCGTTCCGCCGAGGTCAACTATGCAGGAAAGCTCGTCTTCGGTTTCCGCCGTAGTGTGGCGAACCTTGAAAACTCTTTCCTTCAAGGGGGATTTCTGCATGACGTAGCCTTGATTGGTAGAAAGTATTTCGTACCCCGTTCCTTTCAGCACGGTGATATCCTGTACGATAATCTGGCGCGATATGCCAAATTTCCCTGCAAGCTCCGCCCCCGAAATGGGTTCCTCGGCAGATAATAAAAGGTTTACGATTGCTTTTCTTCTTTCGGCTACTTTCATGATTTTCTCCTTATATCACTTATTAAATTGCGTGTAAATTTTTAAGCGAAAGGTCGAGAATGGGGGAAGAATGCGTAAGCGCGCCGCTGGAAACATAGTCTACCCCGATATCTACGAGTCTAGCTACGTTCTCTCTCGTAACGTTTCCGCTGCATTCCGTTTCCGCTTTGCCGCGGCAAAGCTCAACAGCCTTTCTCATATCCTCTACGCTCATATTGTCGAGCATTATAATATCTGCGCCAGCTTCAAGAGCTTGGGCGAGCATATCGAGGTTTTCAACCTCAATTTCAATTTTGCGAACGAACGGCGCGTATTCCTTCGCCATCATTATAGCTTCCTTAACACCGCCTGCGGCGCCGATGTGGTTATCCTTCAGAAGGATACCGTCGCTTAAGTTATATCTGTGGTTATATCCGCCGCCTACTTTTACAGAGTATTTTTCAAAAATACGCATATTTGGCGTTGTCTTTCTCGTATCGAGGAGCTTTGTTTTCGTGCCCTCAAAAAGCTTTGCTATCTCTCTTGTGTAGGTAGCAATACCGCTCATTCTCTGAAGGTAGTTGAGCGCCGTTCTCTCACCGGAAAGAAGCACGCGTATATCACCGCGCACAAGACCTATTTTTTCGCCTTTTTTTACGTTGTCGCCGTCTTGGCAGTAGAAAATAACTTCTGTTTTTTCATCAAGAAGTTCAAAAACTCTTTTGAATACGCCAAGGCCCGCAATAACGCCGTCTTGCTTGCAGATAAGGTCTACCTCACCCGCCTGATAATGGCGCATTACGGAATTTGTGGTAATATCCTCGCTTGTTATATCTTCGCGCAGAGCCTGCATTATAAGTTCGTCTGCGTTCATTTTCATTGTTATATTATTCATGGCTTTTTCTCTCCCTTTCGATAGCCGCGAGAACGGCTTCTTTATATTCTTCTTTGTAGTTTGTATATGCAGATTCATCTATTACGATTTCTTTATCGGTGCTTATTTCCGTGTATTCTTCCATAATTCGCTTTGCGGCGCGTTTTGCAAACACCAGGCTTTCCAGCAGCGAATTGCTTGCCAAGCGGTTTCTGCCGTGAACACCGTTGCAGGCGGTTTCTCCCGCAGCAAAAAGACGCTCCATGGAAGTTTTGCTGTATCTGTCAACATCTATGCCGCCCATAAAATAGTGCTGGGAAGGAACAACGGGAATGGGCTCTTTCGTAACGTCGTATCCCTCTTCAAGGCAACGCTGATAAATATTCGGGAAATGAGCTTTTATCTCTTCCTCGGGAATGGGGGCAAGCGAAAGCCAAACGTGCTTTGTGCCCTCTTTTTTCATTTCCGCAAAAATAGCATTAGCCACAACGTCGCGGGGCAAAAGCTCGTTTACAAAGCGCTCGCCCTTTGAGTTAAGCAAAATAGCGCCCTCTCCGCGCACCGATTCGGAAATAAGAAATTCTCGCCCTTCCTTTTCGGTGTAAAGCGTGGTGGGGTGAATCTGAATATAGTCGATATGCTGAAGCTTTATGCCGTATTTGAGCGCAAGCGCTATGGCATCGCCCGTAAGGTGCTTATAGTTTGTGGAATGTTCAAATATTCCGCCTATACCGCCCGTGGCAAGCACGGTATAATCTGCCTCTATCGCAGAATACGTACCGTTTTCATCGTGACCGATAATACCGTGGCATTCGTTCTTCTCACATATAAGGTCTACCATCGTGTAGTTTTCTATAATGGTAATATTTTCTCGGCTTCTCGCCGTTTCAAGAAGATGTGAGGTTATCTCTTTACCCGTTTCGTCCTCGTGAAAAAGAATACGGGGTCTTGAGTGTGCGCCTTCCCTTGTATATGTAAATTTCTCGCCGTTCTTCTCGAAACGGACACCAAACGTCACAAGGTCGGCAATAACCTCTTGGGAGGAGTGTATCATAATATGCACGGAGTCGGGGTTGTTTTCGTAGTGCCCCGCCTTCAGCGTGTCTTCGTAAAAAGCGTCGTAATCGTTCTCGTCGCGCAGAACGCAAATTCCGCCTTGCGCGAGAAAAGAATCGCTTCTTCTTGCTTTATTTTTTGTTACTACTATAACTTTCTTTTCTTTGGGCAAGTTCAACGCGCAGTAAAGCCCTGCAACACCGCTGCCTACTATCAAAATATCTGTTTTCATTTTCTCACCTCGCAAGCTCAAGCATTTTCTCAAGTGGGGCTATTGCTGCTTCGCTGAGTTGTGCATCAACCAAAACTTCATTTTCCTCGCTTTCAAGTGCGTGAAGCAGCTTTTCGAGCGTGTTGAGCTTCATATCCGCACAACAAGGTCTGGTCTTGGGAAAATAGAATTTCTTTCCCGCATTGTCATAGCGAAGCTTGAATTCCACGCCGTCCTCCGTGCAGATGATGAATTCAGCGCACGGGCTTTCCTTTGCATAGGCGATAATTTCAGCCGTACTGCCGATATAATCGGAGATAGCAAGGATTTCCGCCTCGCATTCGGGGTGGGTAAGAACGAGCGCGCCGGGGTGGCACATCTTTTCTGCTTTCACCTCTTGTGCACTGATAGCGGCGTGTATGGGGCAATATCCGTCGTTGAGAATAATATTCTTTTCGGGGACTTGCGCCGCAACGAAGGCACCAAGGTTTTTATCGGGAATAAAAAATATATTTTTATTCGGAAGCGCCTTCACGATAGAAACCGCGTTTGAGGAAGTAACGCAAACGTCGCTCTTTGCCTTGAGCTCTGCCGTGGAATTGATATAGCAAACAACGGCAAGGTCATCGTATTTTTCGCGCATCTCCTCAATCTTTCCCTCGGCCACCATATGAGCCATGGGGCAATCTGCCGTAAGGTCGGGCATAAGCACCTTTTTTTCGGGGTTCAGAATTTTTGCGCTTTCGCCCATAAAGCTCACACCGCAGAAAACAATAATTTCTGCCGTGCTTTTCTTGGCAACCTTTGCAAGGTAGAAGGAATCTCCAACGTAATCTGCAATTTCCTGTACCTCATCGGGCGCATAGTAATGTGCAAGGATCACGGCGTTCTTCTCTTCTTTCAGCTTTAAAATTTCTTTTTCAACTTGAGATTTCATATTCACCTCGTGATAAATAGGATTTGTTGTTTACTATTATACCACGACAATTGTCATCTGTCAAGTTCACTGTAAAGTTTTTGAAAAATCAAACGATATTTATTTATAATTATATCACAAAAAAGCAAGGATGTCATCATATAAGTAATTTTTTATTATAAAATTTCCGCAAAAAGCTCCGATGTATAAATTTCAAAAAAGAGCCTGCGTGCAAAAATGCGCAGGCTCTTTTTGTTTGGTTTTGGTTGTTTTACTCTGTCGCAGAGAATTTCACTTCTTTCCAAGTGAAGCCTGCCCACTCAACATTTGTACCTGCCGTTGCTTTCAGATCGCCCTCGGCATTTGCCTGATCGGGATGCAGTGTGAGGGTAATATTAGAAGAAAGGGCTTCACCATCAAACAGATTTACATTGACTTTTGTGATAACAGAGCCTAATGTGATGTTTTCAAGCTTCGTGCACCCTGCGAAACCACCATATGTTAATAATTCAGTCACTCCCGACAACGTGATAGAAACCAGTTCAGAGCAATCACAGAAAACCTCATTACTCATACTGGTCGCTGCAGGAACATTTACAGAAAC
>JAFTNI010000205.1 GCA_017451975.1 Clostridia bacterium | reverse complement strand
GTACTGTCAATGTAGATTGGGTGAACACCGCCGGATTCGGCGGCTTTGCGCAGAAGAGTATTCATTATAATGCTGTAGTTTTTAGCGTTGCGCAAAGCATCAGACGTTCTTTTTTCAAAATGGTCGCCGTAAAACGCGTCTATCAGATATTTTTCTTTGTGGATTTGACCGTATTCAACTGCCTTCAGTATTTCATTTTCAAAAGCATATCGTTTTTCTATGGCTTTCATATCTGCAAGCATATCGTCAAAGTTTTCATTCTGAAAATTATTGTTTATTGGCGAAGCAGGGAAGCGATGCTCATGGTTAACGTCTACCACCGAGAAAGATTGGCTTTTCCATATTTTTTCGCAAAATGTATCCAGCATTATAAATACAGGACTGTTATCTGGTACTACGGGTAGGGAAGAATAATATTCGCTGAGGTAGCGCTGATTTTTTGGTGAAACGGAATTGCGCTCTCCTATTTCTGTAAGCTCTTCCTCGGAAACGGGAAAACGCAGATACGGTCCGATAAACAATAACATTCTTTCTTTTTGATTTGGTAAAAGCAAATATATATATACGCGCATAAAAGCATCGGACATTTTGTAAACTGTGTTTGGGGTTACGTTGCCGAAAAAAGGCTTACGGAAATATCATCTTTTTCGGAAGGCTTTGAAATGTTTTCTATATCAAAAAAGGAACGGTCAAATTGCAAAGCTGTCAACACCCTTGTTTTTACCCGCATTTTTTTAAATGTATCGCACAGAAAAATCAATTCATTTTCGTAAAACATATTTCGTCCTCTCGTATTGCAATGTATTTTTAGGTGTACAGGGAAGAATATTAAACATTTTTTCTAATGTGCGTTTATATTATAACATTGTTTTTGTGTAATTACAACATAAATAACTCCAAAGTATAAAAAAAATACAAAAAAGAATTAAATTTTTACTCACGATATGGAAGAAAATGATTTATAATTATAATAATAGTATAAGTGTTGAAATTTTTTCGGCAAATTACAGTATTTTTTCATAACACTAAAATTTTCAGAAACGAGGTTTACAAAATGAAAAAAGAAAAAAAGCTTGATGCCAACGGCAAACGCAAGTTTGGTATACTTGACAGTGTATCTTACGCGGCAGGCGACCTTGGCTGCAACATGAGCTTTGCGCTCAAGAGTACAATGGCTCTTTTCTGGACTCAGATTATGGGTCTTGGCCTTTGGTATTCGTTGCTTTTGGTGGTGGTTCAGGTTTGGGATGATATAAACGACCCCCTTATCGGTACTATCATCGACTCTGACAGACGTAAATACAAGAGAAACAAATTCCTTGCATACATTTGGTTCGGTTCTATCGGTCTTATCATCGGCGGCGCTTGTTGCTTCCTTCCTTTCCCCAGCGCGCCTTTGGCGGCCAAAATTGCCATCTTTATTGGCGGCTACGTAATTTGGGATGCATTCTACACAATAGCAAACGTTCCTTACGGTTCTTTGCTTTCCCTTATTTCCAATGACCCCGCAGACCGTGCATCTCTTTCCGCATGGCGTTCCATCGGTTCCATGGTTGGTAATATGCTTCCCATGGTTATCCTTCCTTTCATCATCTACAACGAAGATGAATCTCTCAACGGCCCCAGAGTATTCCTCGCAGCACTTATCATGGGTGTGCTTGGCTTCATCTGCTTCCAGTTCATGATCAGAACAACAGAAATCCGTGTTGAAGAAGATATTAAGACAACAGAAGAACAGCCCAAGTTCAACGTATTTGTTGCAATGAAAAACTTTATAATGAACCGCCCCGCAGTTGGTGCAACAGTTGCTGCTATGGGTATGTTCATTGGTATGCAGGGCGCGGCTACAGCTGTTTCCGTTGTGTTCCAGATTTACTTTAAAAACACAGAAATTTCCGGTATCGTTCAGCTCTTCGCTATGATTCCGATCGTAGTTTTCACTCCTCTTGCTCGTAAAATGGTTACAAAATACGGTAAAAAAGAGCTTTCCGTTTTCGGTGCAATCTGCTCCATTATCGGTGCAGTAGGCTTGTTTATCATAACACCTGATAATACAGGTCTTGACCTTATTATTTACATCGTTTGCCAGCTTATTTACAGCCTTGGTCTCGGTATCTACTCTACAGTTTCTTGGGCAATGATGGGCGACGCTATCGACTACAACGAATGGAAAACAGGCAAGCGCGAAGAGGGCGTTGTATATTCTCTCCATTCCTTCTTCCGTAAGCTCGCACAGGGCGTAGGCCCCGCAGTTGCGCTTGTTATCATGAGCACGCTCGGCTACGTTAACAATGCAAAAGACGAATTCGGCAACGATATCATCGACGTTACACTTCTTGGAAGCGATGTTGCTTTGAACCTTCGTGTACTCGTTGCGGTTCTTTTCCTTGTTGCTGCTGTTATGCAGTTCATCGGTCTTGGTCTTATCTACAACCTTGACAAGAAAACTCTTGCAAAAATGAACGAAGACCTTGCAGCAAGAAAAGCAAATACTGCTGAATAATTCACTTTTATCACATTGATTTCTCTCGGTGCCCGACAGTTGAATTTCTCTGTCGGGCATTTTAAGTAAAAATAAATTTTTAGGAGGACTATTCCAATGAGAAATGTTGTAAATTTCAATGCAAAATGGGCGTTCACAAAAATGGCAACCGAGGTGCCCACCGAGGTTTGCAAGCAGTGGGATTTTGTAAATCTCCCTCACTCATGGAACGCTATTGACGGCCAGGATGGCGGCAACGACTACTTCCGCGGCACGGCTTACTATGCAAAAGCGCTCGATAAAATGGATTTGCCCACGGCAGACCGTTATTTTCTCGAAATAAACGGCGCAAACTCTTCGGCTGACGTTTACCTTAACGGCAAAAAGCTTGCTCACCACGATGGCGGCTATTCCACATGGCGCGTTGATATAACAGAAACGCTTGAGCGCGAAAACCTTTTCGTAATTGCGGTTGATAACTCTGCAAACCAGACAGTTTACCCCCAGGTTGCAGACTTCACGTTTTACGGCGGTCTTTACCGTAACGTAAACATCATTTGTGTTAACGAATCTCACTTTGAACTCGAATATTACGGCGGCCCCGGCATCAAGGTAACACCCGAGGTTATCGGAAACCGCGCTGATGTTGAAGTGGAAGTTTTCGTTAAAAATATGAAGGAAGGGCAGAAGCTCCGCTATGCAATCTATGATAAAGATGAAAACGAGATAGCTTCTGTTTACCAGACAACAACAAAAGCAAAATTCTGTATTTCAGACGTTCACCTCTGGAACGGTAAAAAAGACCCTTACCTCTACTGCTGTGAGGTTGAGCTTGTAGAAGGTGAAGAAGTGCTCGATAACGTTTGCACACGTTTCGGCTGCCGTACATTCAAAATTGACCCTGAAAACGGATTTATACTCAACGGGGAAGAATACCCTCTGCGCGGTGTTTCCCGCCACCAGGACAGATGGGGCTTGGGTAACGCGCTTCTTCCTGAACACCATGAAGAAGACATTGACCTCATCTGCGAAATGGGCGCAACAACAATACGCCTTGCTCACTACCAGCACGACCAGTATTTCTACGACCTCTGCGACGAAAAAGGTCTTGTTATCTGGGCGGAAATTCCTTATATCTCCCAGCATATGCCCACGGGTAGAGAAAACACGATTTCTCAGATGAAAGAGCTCGTTACTCAGAACTACAACCATCCTTCCATAGTTGTTTGGGGCCTTTC
>JAFTNI010000204.1 GCA_017451975.1 Clostridia bacterium | reverse complement strand
TACCAAAGATACTATATAGTAGACGGTAAAAGATACCACCATATCATTGACCCTGAAACGCTTATGCCGAGCGAAGGCTTTCTTTCCGTTTCCATACTGTGCAAAAGCTCGGCAGATGGCGATGCACTTTCAACGGCTCTTTTCTGCATGAGCTATGAAGAAGGTCTTGCTTTGATAGAGTCATTACCCGAAACAGAAGCCATGTGGGTCTTCACCGGCGGGGAAATAAAAAAATCAAGCGGTTTTTCCGAATATACAAAATAAAACTTACGCCTCCTTGAAAAGGGAGGCGTATTTTTTTGTAAAAATTTTCGAGATTAACAAAACACAAACATTTTACAAAAAAATTCAAAACAAACCGGCATTATAATGAAATCACAAAATCGGGGAAGAGCGAAAAAACGCTTTACTTGATAAATTACTAAAACGTAAATAACCATCAAAAACATAATCGAATATAATTCAAGAAAGAGGTATATTATGAACAAAAACGACCAGCAGTTTATGGCAGAGAAAATACGCACACAGTATATGGAAAAGCAGTCCACCGAGCTCGATTCGCTCCGTGAGCTTGATGCAAAGGTTAAAACACCCGCAAACGTATTTGCGTACACGTTTGGCAGCATAAGCGCAATTGTAATGGGCGGCGGTATGAGCCTTATTATGACGGATATTGCAGAAAAGATCGGTATTACAGGCGACCCTATGGTACCCGGAATTATAATTGGAATTATTGGTATGGTACTTGCACTTATAAACTACCCCATTTATAAAAGCATTCTCAATGCACGCAAGAAAAAATACGCCCCCGAAATTCTCGCACTCAGCGAAAAAATAATGAATGAAACAAAATAAAGGAGCAGAATATGGGAATAAAATCTTTTTTCAAAAACGCTTTTAAAGATATGAAGGAAAGCGCAAAGGAACAGCATAAAGTAGACAAAGCAAACTTTGCGGCAGCAAAGGCAGAATCCAAAGCACAGTTTGCAGAGGCAAAGGCGATGGGCAACCCTAAAACGCACAAAGCGGCGATGCAGGCTGAACGAAATAAACAGATAAAAGCCGCAAACGAACGCACAGCTGCGGCAAACGCACGCATCGAAGCCGCAAAGAAAAAATAAATAGAAGCGACAAGGCGAACTGTACTTACATTTCGCCATTGCTTCTGTTATTACGGAATAAAGATAAAGGAGAAAAACAAATGAATGCTATTGAAATAAGAGATCTTTCAAAAAGCTTTCGCGGAATGTATGCGGTAGATCACCTTAATATGACAGTGCCACAGGGGGCAATATACGGCTTTATAGGCGAAAACGGTTCGGGTAAATCCACTACGGAAAAGCTCATATGTGGCCACCTTGTGCCGAACAGCGGTGAAATAAAGCTTTTCGGCAAAGATTATACCGACCCGGGTGTAAGGGTGCGCGTAGGGGCGCTTATAGAAAACGCGGGTTGTTTCCCGGGCTCCAGTGTTTACCAGAACTTGCGTATGCAAACGATAAACCTGGGGCTTAAGAACCCCGATGAGGAAATACGCCGTGTGCTTGAAATCGTGCGCATGGATGATTCCGCAAATATAAAGTTTAAAAGCTGTTCGCTTGGTATGAAGCAGAGAATAGGTATAGCTATGGCTCTTCTGGGCGATCCCGCTTTGCTTATTCTCGATGAGCCTATAAACGGTCTTGATGCCGACGGTATGAGAATTATGCGCGAAATACTTGTTGATATAACTCATAAATTCGGTTGCACCGTTCTCATATCCTCCCATATTCTCGGTGAGCTTGAAAAGATCGCTACTCATTACGGTATTATACGCCGCGGTAAAATGATAATGGAGATGTCTGCAAAAGAGCTTGAGAGCAGAGCGCGCGTGTTCGTATCGCTCAAAACAAAGGATATGGAAGGCGCAAAGAAAGTGTTGGAAAGCAAATTTAAAGACGTTCGTATGGAAGACGATTACATACGTATTTACGACGTAGAGAATACGGAAAGCATAGTGGAACATCTTATAAAGAACGGTCACGTTGTAAGCGAAATAAAGAAAAACAGAATAGGTCTTGAAGAATACTATATTGAACTTATGTCAGGTAAGGAGGCAGAGTAAAATGACACACGAACTCAAATTTGAATCCCCCACGTTTTCACAAAGAATAAAGGGTATGCTCGGCGTAGATTTTTACCGCCTTTTCCACACACCCATGTTCTATATCTTTCTTGCAATTGCGGCTATTATCCCTGCGATGGTTTCTGCTATGACGATGATGCCCGACCAAAATGGCAATACAATGGAGCCCCTTTACTCCAACGTATGGCAGATCATAGCTGCTTCGAAATCGCTTTACGTTATTGAAACTATCGCAGATTATGCAAATATGAATATGGTGTTTATATTCGGCGGCATTATGGTTTCTATATTTATCGGTCACGACTATAAATCGGGTTATGTTAAACAGCTCTTTACAACACACGCAAAAAAACAGGACTATATGATATCCAAAAGCCTTGTGTGCGCATTTGCTATGGCTTGTATGTGCATTACATACTTTATCGGCGGCACGGTTGGCGGACTGCTCGTTGGTTACTCCCTTGAGGTCAATGTCGGCTCTCTGATTATTGCTATCTTAGGAAAAATGGTCATGAGCCTGGGCTGGGCAAGCCT
>JAFTNI010000203.1 GCA_017451975.1 Clostridia bacterium | reverse complement strand
GCTTATACGCCTTTATATCTGCGATAGTGCACGGCTCATATCCCCACGCATGGTCGATAAGCAGCTCCGCGTTCACGCCGAACATTTTGTAAAGCAAATCCTCGTTGTAGTATGAGCCCGCTTCGCCTATAGAGCATCTTGCAATATCGCCCATGGTGTAAATACCAACATATTCAAGCTTTTTGGCATATCCTTGCCCCACGCGCCAGAAATCTGTAAGAGGTCTGTGCGCCCACAAAGTTTTTCTGTAGCTCATTTCGTCAAGCTCGGCAATACGCACGCCGTTTTCGTCGGCGGGAATGTGCTTCGCCACGATATCCATCGCCACCTTGCAAAGGTACATATTCGTGCCGATACCCGCCGTGGCGGTTATGCCCGTGGTGGCAAGCACGTCTGAAATCATCTTCATCGCAAGCTCTCGCGCGGTGAGGTTGTATGTTTTCAGATACGCCGTGGCATCTATAAATACCTCGTCTATAGAGTAAACGTGAATATCCTCAGGCGCAATGTACTTGAGATATATCTGATATATGCGCGTGCTGTATTCCATATAGTACGCCATACGCGGCGGCGCTACTATGTAGTCTACGGCAAGCGCGGGGTTTGCGTTTATTTCGTCTATGTTTGCAGATGCCGCGGTAAGCGCACGCCCCGCCTTCGCCCGCCTAGCGCCGTTTACCTCTTTTATTTTCTGCACGACCTCAAAAAGCCTCGGTCTGCCGGGTATGCCGAATGATTTGAGCGAGGGCGAAACCGCAAGCACTATCGTTTTATCGGTTCTGCTCTTATCTGCTACAACAAGGTTTGTTTTCATCGGGTCAAGCCCGCGTTCCATACATTCTACAGAAGCGTAGAACGATTTAAGGTCTATAGCAATATACTGTTTTTCCATGCCTACGCCCCTTTCGTTTTATATCTCGGTATATTTAATTTTATCATGCAAAAAGTTATATTGCAAGAATTGTACTAAATAATAAGGAAATCAATTTTCAATTAAATTATATAAAAGTGCCCTGCTGCGGTCATCTTGAGCGGAGCAATACGCCTGTATTGCGTAGTCGAAACGCAAAGCGCGAGCGTGAAACGCTCTGAGCTCGCGGCGGTAAAAAGCAAAGGAACACCTCATCCGTCACGCTTTGGGCATTACACCTTCCCCTATAAGAGGGGAAGGCAAAGAATTGATTTCCATACATAAATAACCCTCGGCTTGATTTTTTGCTTATAATATGCTATGATTAACTATAAAGCAGAAACAAAAAAATGATGGAAGAAAATCAATGAGAAAAATATGAAGAAACTAATTGTGCTTACCGGTTCTTTTAATCCTGTAACCATCGCCCACTATAAAATATTATCCGATGCCGTTGAAAAATACGGCGCCGACGAAGGTATTTTTATCGCAACCAACGACGAATATCTGATATGTAAATCACTGTTGCAAACCACCCCGCCCTCGAATTTTATATTGCCCGAAAGCGTTCGCGGCAAAATGATTCGCTCGCTTGCGGCAAATAACCCTAAGCTAAACTATTGGGGCGCAGAGCTTGGCGGCGTGGCAGCCGATACATATAAAACACTTGTGAAGCTCTTGAAGGATAAGCTCAAGCAATACCCGGGCGAGGAAATAACGCTTTACTTCCTTTTCGGTGCAGATAAGCTGGAAGAAATACCGTATTGGAGTCATGCGGAAGAAATGTCTGCCCTCTGCGAATATATTGTATATGCCCGCCAATTCAATTTGGAAGAAATAATCGCAAATGACCCTTTTCTCACACTCCGCCGCAACAGAATTCACATTATGCAAGCAGACGGCGAAGATTTGCAAGGTATAAGCTCCACCGAGGTACGCCGCCGCTTCTTTGCAGGCGAGGACTACAGCTCCCTGATGAATGAAGGGCCTTACCTCATTCTTCGCCAGCTTTCCCCCGAAAATTTCCCAACCATATCCGACGAAGATCTAATCAAGGCTCAAATTATGTATGGCGGAAGGTTTGGTATGAACGCCGCACGTGTACACGTTTTTAAAGCTAATAATAAAATCTTCAAATCATGGCCGTCTTATCTCGGAGACCGCAGCGAGCATCTTTGCGCCAAGGCTTACAGTGCCGCTTTTACCGTAAACATTCCAGAGCTCGGTGCGGAAACCGTAACGGGTTGCGTGAACGCCGACTGCGCCGACGTTGCCAAATCTCTTTTGGAAGAAGGCTTGAAGCCCGCCATACTCAACCTTTCATCCAGAACGGTTCCCTGCGGAGGTTACCACAAAGGCACGGGCGCACAGGAGGAAAGCCTTTGCCAGATGTCCACTCTTTCTCAATCTCTCTACCAATTCGGCAACCCTAAGTATAAGCATATACGCGAAGCAGGCGTGGCTCATACATCGGGTGTCTACCCCATGGATATAAATTACGGCGGCATATATTCACCTTGCGTAACCTTTTTCCGCCATAACTCAAAAAAATACTATTGTCTGCGCGAAGAAATATTCAAATGCCCCGTAATTTCGGTCGCATCGCTTTCCAATATAGAAAAAAGCTACTATACGAATGACGAACAAATATATTTCGATGCTTCGGGCCGCATGAATAGCGAGGGCAAGGAAATTGAAGCTAATAAAATACGAACAATTTTCCGCATCGCTTTGGAAAACGGCCGCGACAGTATAGTGCTTGGCGCTTTCGGCTGCGGCGTATTCAATCTTCATTCCGATGAAGTCGCGGCACTCTTCCGCGACGTTATGAATGAGCCAGAATTTAAAAACAGATTTAAAAAGCTTATTTTTGCTATCTACGAGGGCAAGCCTTCGCCACGCAAACCGCATATTGAAGCAGAGGGGAAATTTGCCCCTTTCTATAAAATCTTCGGTAATCAATAATTATAAAAATTCCGTATATATCCTTGCTTCTTCCATTTTGCCATGGTATACTTAAACTATAAAGACGGAGGTAAAATTATGAAAATTAAAGAAATAGATTTTTCAAAATACGAATATCAAAGAATTTGTGTGGCAACAGAACACGGTACAGTTTTTATGCCGCACGGTAAAGAGGAAAAATTTCTCGAGCTTTTCGGTGAAGAGGAAATAGAAGAATCGGGTATAGAGGCTGCACCTAGCGGCTGGCTCAAGCTTTGCCCGAAAAAATAAACGCAAAAAGCAACGGTAAAACCGTTGCTTTTTTGCACTCAAGCGTGCCGTATACCACTCCCCGCTTCACAGCAATTTTATAAGAATATATATTCCCTCCAGTAAGGCAAGGTGAACGGGGTAAAAAATATAAAAGAAATACTTCATTTTAAGCTTTCCCCTCTCGCCCGAATAGAGCAAAAGCGGCACAAGCGCAAGGAGCGAATATGGCTGAACCCAGCCCATTTTAAGCATCAGCGGTATAAGACCTAGCGCAAGAAGCAAAATGGCCGTATATCTGTTATCCATCTTCTTCAGAAGCGCAGAGCCGCAGTTCTTCGGCATATGCAAAAGCCCTGCGAAAACGGGCAGCATACAGCCCCAGAATCCGTAATCTATCTGAAGAACAAGGTT
Organism: Clostridia bacterium; assembly: GCA_017451975.1. Classification (GTDB taxonomy): domain Bacteria; phylum Bacillota; class Clostridia; order Oscillospirales; family CAG-272; genus UMGS731. Next base: position 8,041 of record JAFTNI010000203.1, on the reverse strand, counting down.
AAGCACGTATATAAAAATTATACACGCGGCAAAAAGCCATGCCGCCAGCACCTTCCGCCAAAGCGGCTCGCCCTTTTCAAAAGACACCCGCTTAAAATTATCCAGCGCAAAAAGCGCGAGTATGGAAAGGCTGAATGTAACGAGCACGCACATATAAAGGCTTTTATCGAAAACGTAATAAACGACCTGGCAAATGAAAGCAAGCCCGAATATCATAGAGAAATATCGCGCTTTATTGCGCGTATATTTGCACCCTTCCGCTATCATAAAAGCAAATATGGGGAAAGCAATTCTTCCTATTATTCTGAAAATTTCCATATGAGGGAAGAAAAGAAGCCCCACATGGTCTGAAAGCATTGCCACAGCGGCAATTATTTTTAAAGCGTTACCGCTTAAAAACCCTTTTTTAAACATAATTTTTCCTTATTTTAACGCAAAATGCCCGTAATTCGGGCATTTTGCGTATTTTTCATTCGTTTCCAAGAACAGTAAGCTCGCCGTCTATAAGCAGGAATTCATAGTTATCCGTAACATCTGCTCCGTCGGCGTCAAGCACTTTCCATTCTGCCACGAAGTTATTCGTCGTGCCAACCTCGGTTATGCTGCCGCCTGCGTAAGCCTCCAGCTTTTCGCCGCTTGCCAGAGTGCCGAAGGTAATAGCTACATCTGTATTCGTAAGCTCTTTACCATCATATACCTTGGTAGCAGAAGCCGCCGTAAGCGTAATCTTGCGCGGGGTTATTTCAATGGGCGTATATGTACTTTCGTCCATATCGTCAAAAACACCGAATTCTATTCTGTAGAAAGCGGTAACGTCTTTACCGTCTTCATAAACCTTATAGTCTATATAATAGTCAATGTCAGAATTCAGCCTGGAAAGCGAAATATTTCCCGCTTCTGTAATCTTCGCTATGAAATCAATATCGAGCGTTACACCGTCGCCGCCTTCGATTATTTCATAATCGTAATCGCCAATGGTGACAGGCGTGCCGTCGTATACCTTTTTCGTTTCGTAAAGATATACAGATATAACTTTGATTTCATCAGGCAATATTTCAAGCGTACCGTCGCGGAATACTATTTCAAACTCGCTTGTAACATCCCTTCCGTTTTCGTCGTAAAGAGTGAACGATTCCACGGTGCTTTTACCCGTGCCTACTTCGGTTATATAGCCGGAAACATTTACTCTGTAGCTATATCCCTCTTCAATCAATTTTGTGAGCATAGAATTAATAACTATCTCGTTCGAGGCGTAAAGAGGTGTGCCGTCATACGTTTTATGCTGGTAGGAGGGCATAATGTGGAGCGCGTTTGATTCATCTTCGCCGCCGATTCCGCCCGAGCCGCTGCCCGAGCCGCTGCCGGAGCCGCCGCCGGAATCATCGCCGCCCGTTACCTCAACCTGTATCCAGCCCACGCCGTCTATATAGATTTCTACCCATGCGTGGCCGGGGTTTTTGACTTCCGTAACCTTATTTACCTCTGTGTATACCATGAAGCCCTCAACATATCTTGCGGGTATGCCGAGCGCGCGGTAAAGAAGCGTTGCCGCCGTAGCGTAATGAACGCATTTACCCTCTTTATAGTCGCGCAGGAAGGCAATAGCCACGTTGCTCTCGTTATCGAGCGCCTGGTCGTAGTAGAGGTTGTATGTTGCCGCATTCTGAATGTAGCTTGCAACGTCGGTTATAATCGTGCTGCTGTTTATATCGAAGCCTTCACTCTCGATTATGCTCTGCATAAACGCATACGTTTCGCCATCCATTCTGAGGTAATTGCTGTGAACGAAGCTTCTGTATGCAAGCTCCTCGTCGGCATATGCGCCGAGGTAGCCTTTAAGGTGTTCAAGCTTGTTTTCATAGCTGTCAAGCACGAAATAAGGCACGGTGTAATCTGTATCTGTATATGTACCCGCAACGTTGTTGTCGTTCGAGGGAACGCCGTAAGAGCCGCCCACGCCCGAGTAATACGGCAGCATATATATCTGAGCATCGGAGATATATGCGTTATACTGCGTATAGCCCGCATTCTTAAGCGCTATTGGCGTGAAGTAAGATGCGTTGTATTTACCGCCTATAAGCCCCGTATAGTTTTCTGCCTTGTTCCAGCCACGAAGGTTATAGTCGCCATAGCTATTCATTTTGAGGTATACAAGCCCGCCCTTATCGGAAGTAATGTTCATAAATACCGTTTCGGTATCCATTGGCTCGTAAACCGTAAGCGTGCCGCTTTCGGTGGTTATTTCGTACATATACGTAACGTCGTTGCCGTCTGCATCGGTTACAGTAACGCTGCTTACAACATTTTCAGAACGTCCGATCTCTGTTTGAGAGCCGCTTACGCTTGCAGAAACAGTGTGACCTTCCCTGAGCTCGCCATATGTGACTGATACGTTGTATTCATCGCAGGTAAGCGGCGTGCCGTCATATACCTTATGGTCGCTATACGCGGTAACGTGTATTCGGGCAGCGTAATATACGCGCAGTGTGCCGTAGGATTCCGAGCTTATGCTGTAGTTTGCCGTAACATCTTCCCCACTGCCCAAAATTCTTACATCGCCAATATCGAAGATGTTTTCGCTTTCGCCCACCTCCGTTTGCGAGCCGTAGGGCGTGCCCACGATTTCGTGGCCGTCAACAAGCATATCGTAAGAAGATTCCGCCAGGAAAATTTCGCTGTTTGTAAGCGGTGTGCCGTCGTAAAGCTTTTCAGCCGAGCCCGAGGCAACGCTTATTATACGCGGTACTACGGTAAGCTCGCCCTCCAGGCAGGTTATATCGTAGTTATTCGTTATATCCTCGCCGCCGTATGTAACCTTAACGTCGCTCAGCGAGCTTACGTCTGTATCATATACGTTTGTACGGCTGCCGTTTATTTTATATTCAAGAATATGCGTATCCTTCGCAAGCGTCATAGAGCCCTTTGCAAATTCTATGTCCGTCGCATAAAGGGGCGTGCCGTCGTACGTTTTAAACGCCGCAGCGGGCTTTACCGTTATGGGGCGCGGGTAAACAGAAAGCGTACCGTAAGCATAGGAAATATTGTAGTTTTCCGTAACGTCCACAGTATCAGAAGCGTAAATATAAGCCACGCTTCTGTTCGGTACAGCGCCCACGTCTATAAGCTTTATAAGCAAGCCCTGCTCGTTTATCGGCGAAAAGCTGATTGTCTGGCCGTTTGCAAGCGAGCCCTCCAGAATAACGTAATCGTCATTTATATCTGTGGTGGGGGAATGCTGGTCGCCGTCGTAGAGCCACGAGCCAGAAGCTGTCTGAATAGTTATAGGCCTCTTCGTAACCTCAAGCGTGCCGTAATTATAAGTAATATCGTAGTTGCTTGTAATATCCGAAGTGCCGCTGAAAATGGAAAGATGCAATCTGTTTTCAGCAGTGCCGCAGTTATCTATATATGTAACGTCGCTGCTGTTATACGCAATGTTGCCGAAAACAACACCCTCTGCAACGTATTCCGTATTGGAGTGAGCTGTGCCGTCATATACCCAGGTAGAAGAGCCCGTGGTAACCGTAACGGGCTTTTTGTTAACGGTGAGCGTGCCCTCTTCCACAACTACGGAATAGTTTGAGGTAACGTCCTTTCCGTTTTCGTCTTGCACGGAAAAAGACATGGAGTTATTTACCGTGCCTGCGTTATCCAGGGAAATCGCGCCGTTTACTATTATTTCGTGCCCGGGCAAAAGCTTAGTATTGTTGCTTACGCTGTATTCAAGGCACTGGTGAAATTCGCCGTTATATTCGTAAACCGCAGAACCCGTTATTATGTGAAGCGGGCGCTTCGTAACGGTAAGGTTGCCCACGGCGCTTTCGTTTATACTGTAGAAATGCGTAACGTCTGCGCCGTCTTTGTTTACTATGCTCACAACGGGCGTGTTTTTCACTGTTCCCACGTCGGTGAGTGTTTTTTCAAACCTTGCCTGCAAGGTATCACCTTCGGCAAGCGCACCTTCGGCAAGCTCGTATATGTTGTAGGAAAATTCCTTGCCGTCGTATTCGTGCGAAGCGTCTGTAACGTATATGAGAAGTTCCCTTGGTGTTATTGTAACGTCGGAATACGGGGTGTCTATTTCGTAAGCATACGAAACATCCTCCCCTTCCGAGTTATAGATTTTTACAGAGGCATAATCTGCCTTTACTTTCGTTTCTTTCAGAACAAGGCTTTCATAAACGAACTTATCGCATACAATGCGGTCGCCCGCGCCAAGGTCGGCTGTGGCGACGGGTGTTGTGCCGTATGGCACTTCCCCGCCCTCTGCCGTAACGGCTATGCGCCGCGGATATATGCTTAAAACGTCTATGTATTTATACTTCTTCCCGAAAATTCCGCCAGAAACAACACGAACGTCGTATTCACCGGGGTTTTTCGGCGTTTCCGCGCTCCATTGCTCCTGCCCGCGCGGGCTGTATTCGAAATAAGCCTTGCTGAGAAACGCATTTGCTTTATATTCGTGCGCGCTTCCGTATTCCGCGTGGTTCGTGAAGCTCACGCCCGTAAGCGTACCCTTCGCCAGCAACAGCGCCGTAACCGCGGAAAATATAACCACGAGCCCCGCAATAATTACGGGCACAAAGCGCAATAGCTGCCGCAGAAACGCCGCGCGCTGCAATATTTTCTTTCTATAATTATCGTATAGCATAATTATTTAACCTTTTATCTTCTTGTTATTCTCAGCTGGCCATGTTCTTTCTTCACGTTATAGTTTTTCGTAACGTCGTTGCCGTTTGCATCGTGTATAACGAATTCAGAAATGATATTTTCGGCACGGCCTACGTTTATCAGCTCGCCTTCCACAGTGCAAATATACACGGTATCGCCATCTGCGAGTGTGCCTTCGATGTCATAGCCTGTATTTATAAGCGGCGTACCGTCGTAAACTTTATTGTCGCTTGCAGATCTTACCGTTATTTCGCGGTGCTTGATATTCAGCTTGCCGTAAACAATATTTATCTTGTAATATTCGGAAATATCTTTCCCGTCTTCATCCGTTATAGAGATGGTAAATGAGTTTACGTTAGAGCCCGCAGTATATTTCGCGTTGTATTTAACGGAATATTTGTGGTTTGCCTGTATAACGTCACCCGTTACCGTTATGGCTTGGGAGTTGTTTTGCGCGGCAATATCTCCGTATACAAATTCGGCGCTGTTGCTTATTACGTCTATTTCCCAATAGTAAACGTGAATTTTGCCCGTTCCGAGCTCAAATTCCGAGGTAACGTCGTTTTTATCCTTATCATAAATTGTAATCGTTTCTATCTTACTTGTGGAAACGCCCACCTCCGTGCGCGAACCGCTTACGGTAAGATTTGTATATGTGTAGCCCTCTGCCGCGTATTTTTCAAAGCCCGTAATTTTCGCTTCTGCGTAAAGAGGTGTGCCGTCATAGCGCTTCGTTACCTTCGATATGCCTATTCTTTTATCGGGCTTGGGTTGTTCTCCGCCGGGATTATCGGAGCCACCGGGGCCACCGGGGCCGCCCGCACCGCCCGTAACCTCTACCATCTGCCAGCCTATGCCGTCGATGTAAACCTCTACCCAGGCGTGAGCCTGAAGCGCATTTACCTCAGCCCATTTGCTCTGCTCTGTTTGCGCTACAACACCAACGGTATATCTCGCGGGTATGCCGAGCGCGCGGTAAAGCATGGTCGCCGCCGCGGAATAATGCCTGCAAACACCCTCTTTGTAGTCGCGAAGGAAAGCTATAACGGTATTGTTCGCTTCGTCCATAGCCGTGTCATATTTAAGGTTATAGGAAGCGGAGCTCTTTATAAGCTCTGCTACCTTGCTTATAACGTCTGTATCGTCGGCGCTTATACCCTTATCGCTTATAAAATCGAGCAAAAAGCTTTTGGTTTCGTCGTCTATTTTCGTATATTGATCGCGCACAAATTGGCGGTAATCTGCCTCGAATGCCACGTAATCGTAGTTTGTATGCGCCGTGGGCTGCACGTTATCGAGGTAATGACCCACGTAGTATCTGCTCGCGTCGCCCGAATATTTAACATCGCTTGTTTGAATGTCATACCCGCGCGAGGTGGTTTCCGCAATATAATACGGCAAAGCATATGCGCTGCTTTCCACGTTTTCGATTATCATGTTGCCCATATCGGCTCCGCTTGCCTTAAGCGCAAGCGGCGTGAGGTATTCAGCAGAATATTTGCCGCCCAGAAGCACGGGGTATGCCTTTGCTTCATCAAAGCCCTTGCCGTTATATTCGCCAAAGCTTTCGCTTTTGAGGTAGACAAGGCCGCCTTTATTGGAATATACCCTGTATAAAATAATTTTTTCCAATTCTACAGGGTTAACCTGTGAGCCACCGCCGCCAAGGCTTGCTCCGCCACCGCCCGCGCCGCCGCTGCCGCCGGCAGAAGCGCCGCCTGTAACCTCTACCATCTGCCAGCCTATACCGTCAATGTAAACCTCTACCCAGGCATGGTATTGGAGCGCGTTTACTTCTACCCACTCACCCGCCTTTGCGTCTGCAACGGCGCCGACGGTATATCTTGCAGGTATACCAAGCGCGCGGTAAAGCATTGTTGCCGCCATAGCGTAGTGCCTGCAAACACCCTTTTTATAGTCGCGCAGAAAAGACACCGCAATATTGGGCGATGCATCAAGCCCCCTGTCGTAAGCCATATCGTATTCTGCGGAAGCCTGGATAAATGCGGCAACCTTATTTATAATTTCGCTGTCTGCGGCGATGAAACCATTGTCTGCTATAATTCCCTGCATATAAGCAAGCGTTTCTGCATCTATAGACAAATAGTTCGCATAAACGAATTTGCTGTATTCGCTTTCGTATTCTCTGAACATATATGAGCCGTGGGAATCGGGCATAGTGCTTCCAAGGTAGTAATCCGAGGAATATTTTGTAGCCGCGCCCAATATTTCCACGTCGTCTGTCTGCACGGTGTAGCCGTCGTATACCGTACCGCACATATAATACGGCAGTGCATACGGCCCCATTTCCGTGCGCTCTATGGTGACTTTGCCCATTTCAGCGCCCTTTGCCTCAAGCGCAAAACTCGTGAGGTAAGACGCGGAATATTTTCCGTCTAAAAGCCCTGTGTATCTTTTGGCTTCGGCAAATCCGCCGCCCGTATAATCGCCAAAGCTTTTGTTTTTGAGGTATATTCTCCCTGTTTTATCGGAAAAAACCTTGTAGAGAATCATATTCTGCAAAACCCCGGGGCCGATAAAATCATTGCCAGAGCCGAAATCTGCCCCACCGGGCATATTTCCGCCGCCCTCGCCCGTAACGATAAGGGGGCCTTCCGTTTTCGTAATGTAATAGTTATTCGTAACGTCGCGCCCTGCCCTGTCGAAAACAGTAACCAAGCCTATGGTGTTGGGCGAAAAGCCAACCTGCGTTTGCGTGCCTGTAACCACAACAAGGGCAGTATGACCCGGCACAAGCGAATTAACCTCATATTTTGAGTTTGTCAGCATCGTGCCGTCGTATGCCTTCGTCGCGCCCTCGCTCTTTACAGAAAGCGTGCGCGGCGTCACCTTCAGCGAGCCGAGCCTGTAGCTTATGCTGTAGTCGCCCGTTACGTCGGCGTTTGCGGCATCGAATATCTGCACCTGTATGGTATTATCGCTTTCGCCGGCAGAGGTCTGCTCGCCAGTGAAAACAACAGATATCTTGTGCCCCGCTTTAAGCTCGCCCGATTCCAAGTGCCACGTATGGTTTGTAAGCGGCTTGCCGTCGTAAACGGCGGTAGCGCTTTCCGTGGAAAAGAGCAGCTGCGTGCGCTTTACGGTAATAACACCGCTTATAACCATCACAAGCAGCATAACTATCATAAAAATCACGCCGATAAGCATGGAAGATATTATGTTTAATAATTTTGTTCTTTTCATAATTTACTTCTTCAAAAATATTTTCGCTTATGTTAAGCGTTTCTTTCGAGTCTGTGAATGTATTCCTTGCAAAGCGGCATTTTGTCTGCGCCAAAAAGCTCGTCAAGGTAGGAAATAAGCCCTTCTGCCGCGTTGCGCAGGTAAATGGGGTTCTGCGTTTCAAGCT
>JAFTNI010000202.1 GCA_017451975.1 Clostridia bacterium | reverse complement strand
TTTTCTTGCCCCAAGCTTTTGGGGCAAGAGCTTTATAAAGGAGAGAGTATGAATATAAAAGAAATAAAAAATAAGATATACGCTATTCTCGATATACCCGAATTTTCCGATGAAAGCGCGCTTATGGCGATGCTCGATGGCGCGGCAAGGAAGATAGCCGTTTACACGCGCTGCATAAAAAAGAGCGCAAAGCTTACGTTTGAAGCAGAGCACGGGGCTTTTTTTGCAAAGCTTCCTGCGGATTTTGCGGTTTTCGGCTATATACGCCGCGGTGCGCGCATATGGGGAAGGGCGCAATTTGAAATTCTCGGCGGAAAAATAAAAAGCTCTGCCATTGCGGGCGAATGCGAGCTTTGCTATTTTGCATACCCGCCCGCGGTGTGCGCGGAAACTCCGGAGGAAACCGAGCTTTTTGCAGATAGCTATGCTTGCGATACGGCGGCATACGGCGCGGCTATGGAGCTTTGCCAAAGCCTTTACCCCGCCGACGTGCAGAGGTATATACGCATTGCCACGGAATACGACGAGCGAATGGCAAATATGATAAGCGCGGCGGGGAGCGCCGCGAGCGTGGCAAACAACTTCTTTTCAGGAATGAGGGGTGCTTTTATTTGAGCTATAACGGCATAAGAAACGAAAAACAGCTATCGAAAAAGCGCGCGGCTTTTTCGGGGGCAAAAAGCTTTTCCGACGTGCTTGAAAGCAAGAGCACGGAAGATTTTGGCGGCGGTTGCTTTTTCGGTGAATTTGCAGATGTGCCCGAAAACGGTTTTGCGCTATCGCTGAATATGGAGCCTTTTGGGCGCTCGCTCGAAACGAGGAATGAGTACGAGTCAAAGAAAATAACAAAGGCACTGCGCCGCGCGAAGCTGTGCGACGTTATTTACGGCATAGACGAAAGCGAGCTTTACCCCATAGGAAATGCGAGCGCGGAAAAAAGCGCGGGCGGCTTCAACATAAACTGTAACTTCTTTGCAAACGATGGCGAGGCGTATGAGGCGCCGGGCGTCTACATATTGCGCGAGCTGCCTGCGGGAAAATACCTTTTCCGCCTTATGCTGGGCGGCGGCGCTTGCCCGAAAATAAAAATTTACGAAAAAATTTCCGCAGTTTTGTTTGAGGGCAAGCCCACGGTGTTTGTAAACAGTGCGGGGCAGAGGTATATTCAAGCGGAATTTGATGCCCGGGAAATAATACGCATTGAGATGACGTATGAAAAAACGAGCGCAGAGGCAGAGGTGAACAGGTTTGAGCGCCCCATGATACTTGCTATGAGCGAGGCAACCGAGCTCGGCGCAAGCGAAGGTGAAGTGAAAAATGCGTTTTTCGAGGGCGCTTTTACAGTGTGCGAGGGCACGGTTGACGTGCCCGAAGGCGAAGCAGAGGCAGAAGCCTTTTATGGCGGTATTTACGTTTTCAAAAAGGGCGCTTGCCTTTTTTCCGTAAAAGCCGCAAGCGGAGAATGCTTTCTTGAATATCCATTACTCACAGGCGACGGGCGCTGCGCCATATACCGCTATGGCGAGGGCTTTATGGCTGTTTGCGAAAACGGCGATATAGTTATAACAGAAGATAACTCGCCCGGCGCAGGCGCAAGAAAAAGCCGCATTTATATACCAATCTACTACCATTTGTATGACCCTGCGGGTGAAATGCCGAGCCTTAAAACAGAGGAGCTTAACTCCTTCTGCGAATATTTTTACGTTAAAATGCTTTTGGGCGGAGCGACCGAGGCAAGGCTGCCCGAGGGCTTACCCGTGGACCCCTGCTTTTGCGAGGCATACGACCCGAGCGACATGAGCCGCTTGCCCGAGGGCGATGCCACGCTTACCGTGCACGAGGACGGTACGGCAACTATTACGGAAGATTCCTTCTGCTACGGTATGCTTGTGAAGCTCCGCCTGAAGAGCGGCTCAGAGGAATATGAAAAGGTTAAAAAATGCCGTGAGCTGCTTTTTTCGCCCACGGGGAGCGAGGTTTTTCCCTCGGTTTACGGAAAGGGGCACAATATTGTGCTTTACGGCGGCGAAAGCGGCAAAGATTTGCTTGTTTCGGGGCTTAACGAAAATATGTACGTTTCCGAGGAAAAGGCATTGCTTACGCAAAACACCGAAAAAATAAGCTCGGTTTTGCAATATTCCGAAAATTTTCTCGTTTTTTCGCCCCACTATATAAGAAAAATGGAGGTGGCGGAAAGCGAGAGTGCTTTTGAGCTTTCCATGCGGAATTTCAAATACGATATAGGCTGTGATATACCTGAAAGCGCCGTTTGCGCCGATGATAAAATTATCTACGCCAATTCGCGCGCAGGCGTTTTCTATATAAACCGCTTTGGCTTCAGCGAAAAAGATATGAGCCGCCACGTTTCGGGAAATATAGAAACCGGCGAAAACGGCTTGCTTCTTTGCGGTGAAAGCGAGCTTCTTTCGGCAGAGGCAACTGTTTGCGGCGGCAAATATTTTTTGCGCGTGGGCGATTATTTTTATATATGGGATTTTGCCCGCGGCGTGCCGGATTCCTCAACAGAAAAAGCTTCCGAGGAACGGAAGCTTAGCTGGCTATTATATTCGGGCTTGCCTTGCCGCCGCTTGCTGGGCGCCGACGAAGAAAAGATATATTTCCTTGCGGAAGATGGCTCTTTTGCAAGCCTTTCGCGCGGCACGGCGCTTTCCTCGGGCGCGGAAAGCTATTTTCACAGCCGCGAATATCCGCTTGCGCCCTTCGGCTTTGCCACGGTATGGAAGCTTTCGCTTTCGCTCGCGTCGAGCGAGCCCTGCACGGTGCGGCTCTATTTCGATGGCAAAGAGGGGAATTCGAAATATACCGTCACGCCCGAGCAGGGGCAAAGCACGCTATGCACCGTGCGCCCCGAGGCGCGGAAATGCCGCCGTTTTTCGTTTTCCGTTCATTCCTTCGGCGGCGTGAGGATAGACGGGGCTAAAATTGAATATTTGCCGCAATAGCGGGGAACGGCAGAAATTCCTTTGCCGTTTCGTGCGAACCGATAAACTTTTCAAACCATATGAGGTCATACCATCGGCCGAATTTGCAGCCGCATTTTCTGAAACGCCCTATTTCGGAAAAGCCCATTTTAGAGTGAAAGCGCGCGCTTGCGTGGGAAAGATATTCGTCTTCCTTTTCGGCAAAAGCAACGCTGGCGTAAATATTTGTGATATTCTGGCAGGAAAGTATTTCAAAAAGCTTTGAATAAAGCATTTTGCCAAGCCCCATACCGCGCGCTTCCTCGGCGAGATAAATGCTCACCTCACAGGCGCGGTCGCAAGCGGCGCGGGGAATATAATAGCCCGCGTAGGCGTAGCCTATAATATTACCGCAATATTCCGCGGCGAGGTAAGGAAAACGGGAAACGGTTTTTTCTATTCTTGCGCGGAATTCCGCCACTGTAGGCGGAGCATATTCAAACGTTACCGCCGTTTTTTCGATATACGGTGAATATATTTTTAAAAGATTTTCCTCATCGTCTGCGCAGACGATGCGGATTTTTACTTCGTTATTCATTATTTTACGTTAAAAAGACGCTTTGCGTTTTCTGTCGTGGCTTTTGCAAAGGTTTCGTAATCTACGCCGAGCGCGTTTGCAGTAAATTCCGCCGTGTAGTGCAAAAAGCCGCTGTGGTTGGTTTTGTGGCGCTTGGGTACGGGCGCAAGGTAAGGGCAGTCTGTTTCTATAAGTATGCGGTCAAGCGGCACTGCGCGCGCACTTTCCACAGTTTTTGCGGCGTTTTTATACGTTATAACACCTGTGAAGGAAACATACCAGCCCATTTTCACGTATTCGCGCGCAAGCTCTGCGTGCCCGCTGTAGCAGTGCATAACACCCGTTACTTTGCCTTCGTATTTTTTTATCATATCAAAGGTATCGCCGTGTGCCTCGCGGTCGTGAATAATAACGGGCAAGCCAGCCTCTGCCGCCAGCGCCATCTGGCGGTCGAAAAGCTTTTTCTGCTCGTGGGCATATTCTTTTTCCCAATAGTAATCGAGCCCTATTTCGCCGAGCGCCACGCATTTTTCGTGTGCGAGGTAGCGCTCAAGCTTTGAAACCTCTGCGGGAATATCGGAAACCGCCTGTATTTCCGAGGGGTGTATGCCTGCAGAAGCGTACATATTTTCATGAGTGCTTGCAAGCTGTACGCATTTTTCGCTGTCTGCCACGTCTACTGCTACCGTTCTTATATTGCCGACATCGCCTGCGAAAATTTCAGCGAGAAGCTCTT
>JAFTNI010000201.1 GCA_017451975.1 Clostridia bacterium | reverse complement strand
GCTCTTATCTGCGCTTTGAGGGTGATGCAACCATAGAAAAGCTTGAAAACGGCGAAATCACGGAAAGTGTTACAGAAAAAGCAGTTTGGGAGCTTATGTATTTCGGCAAAGCAGGAGCAGATAAGGCTGAATAAAAGATTTATACGTAAAAGAAAGTACACAAAGATGTAGAATTGAAACACCTCCGTGCATATCTTCACGGAGGTGTTTTTTGTATTAAATTTTAGCGTCCCAAAGACCGCAGAAGCTATCTATAGGATCTGTGCCGCCAAACGCGTCTGCACCGGAAGTAAGTTTTTCCACGAGTGCATCAAGCGTTGAGGGCTTGGAGTCATATGCATTGATATACGTGCGTACCTGGGGTATATCTGCAAGCATCGTGGGCGCATTTACGCTCACCGCTACAACGGGAAGTTCAAATACGTACCACGGAATTTCACCGCCGCCTTTTGAAAGACCGAAGCTAGGTCTGCCGTTTGCAACGTCGCAAAGCGTTATAACCAAATCCTGCTCGGAAACAAAATCGGCAATAGCGTTTTTACCCGCAAAGTAAAGGTTAAGGCTTGGCTTTTCGCCTGCGGCAATCTGTTTTTTCATTTTATCAATAGGGCTTTCATAAATAAAAGAGTCGAAACCACGCGCGATGAGCCTATCGCGAAGCTCTTCCGCGGGGTTTTTCTGCGGGCCCATAGCCCCCATAGCCATTTGAACAAGCGCATCCATAGCCCCCGCCGCACCTTTAACATAAACTATCATTATGCGCTTGTATTTAGCTGGTGTAAGAGGTAAAACACCTTTGTCTTTATATTTCACAAGCGTAATGCTATCGTGGCTTATAGCCTCTGAAGCGGCTTTATATTCGGGTTTGCCAAGTTCTTCTTTAAGGTCTGTCATCGGAACGAGCGCTTCTTTAGCTTTTTTGTGGAGCCCCATATGAGCTTTAAGTCCAAGAATACGCGTAAGCGCTTCCCTCATTCTTTCCTCGCTTATTACGCCCGTCTTATATGCCTCCAGCATTGTGGCAAAATCTTCGTCGGGGTCATTGAAGAAAAGGAACATATCGCAGCCCGCGTTGATGGAAGCAGGAAGCATTTCTTTTCTTGTCATACGGTTTGTCATTGCAACCATGTGGCTTGCATCGGTAACTACCATACCGTTGAATCCGAGCTTATCGCGCAAAAGCCCTATCATAATTTCGGGGCAAAGCGTTGCAGGCATCATTTCCTCGTCTTTTATACTGGGGCAAACCTCGCGCATATATTCGGGCATCATTATATGCCCGCCCATAACGGCTTCCAAACCGTTTTCAAAGAGTGTCTTATAAACAAGACCGTAGCTTTCCATCCACTCCTTTTCAACGAAAGAGTTTATATTGTTGGAAATGTGTGCATCACGGAAATCCTGACCATTGCCCGGGAAATGCTTTGCCGCGCAAGCAAAACCTTCTATTTTGTGTGCACCTTCAAGGTATGCTTTGCTCATTTCCGCAACCTTTTTGGGGTCGCTTCCGAATGTTCGCGCCACAACCTCTGTATTTTCCCAATTATAGTGAATATCGCAAACAGGCGCAAAAGCCATATTGCAGCCTATAGCTGCCGCTTCCCTGTTGGAGTATTCGCCAAGGCTGCGCGCGTATTCCGCGTTGCCCGTAGCACCGATTTTTATGCCGCTGCCTATATACGTTCCGTCAGAGCAAGCTCCGTTGCCGCCAGCCTCTGTGTTGCAGGCAATAATAAGCGGTACTTTTGCATATTTCTGAAGCATCATATTCTGCATTCTTACAACCTGTCCGGGCATATTATTGTAGCGGCAACCGCCGAGGTGATATTTTTCCATAAGATTTTTGAGGTATGCTTCGTCTATTCCTGCTGTGAGCTGAAAAAAGAGCTGGCCTACTTTTTCTTCGTCTGTCATGCCTTCAATTGTGCCTGTTACCCACGCAATATCCTCATCGGATAAAAGATAGGGTTTAGCCTTAAGATTTACCATGTGTTCTTACTCCTTCTATAAAATATATTTTAAGATAAATTATTCACCGAGATTTTTGAGAAATTCAGCCTTTTTCTTTTCGGCGTATTCGCCGCCGTATGTTCCTGTTTTGAGCTTTTCGAGCGCCACAGAAATGAATTCTTCCCAGCTTTCCTTTTCGCGGCCTACAAGTATCGGGTAGTAATATACGCCGTTCTTTTCTGCCGCCTTCATATCACCGGGGGCATCGCCACACATAACAACGTTTTCTTTGGCATACCCCTTCTTCAAAAGTTCGCATATGCAAAAGGCTTTGTTGCCTGCATTTTGCGAAAGGACTATATCGGTGTGCTCCAGCAAACGGTGCTTTTGCCACTCCTCCAAAACGGCATCAAGGTTTGCGCTAGATACAATTGCCACATCTGCACTTGCGTGTGAAAAGGCTAAAGCCTCTTTCACACCTTCAAACGGCAGTTTTTCTTCTTCAGGGAGCTCGTTTATCGCTTTGTTCACCGCAAGACTCCATGCGAGGGCTTTTTTGAAAATTGCGTTTTCGCCACCAAGCTCTATTTTGCTCTTGAGCGCATTGTTGGAAAGCTCGGGGCTTTTTTCAGCCCAAGCGCAAAAAGCTTCAACACCGTTTATAGGAGTATATTTTTCGTTGATTTCCGTAAGAGCTATTGAAAGCCCCTTGAATCGATTTATACCGCGCGTAAGCGTGTAAAGGTTTATTTCGTTCCAGCGATCAAGGATAGCATCTTTCCAAGCATCCAGCTCCCATTCCTCCACCATGCACGGGCCAAAGCAACGGATATGCTTTATATCCATGGTGTCCATTGCGCAGCCATCGCTGTCTACGCAAACAAGCCATTCCTTTTGTTTTGTATATTCTGCCAGATTTTTCATACCAATAAGTCACTCCTGTTATCGTTATTTGCAGTATTCTTGATTATAATTATACAATGTTATTTTCAAAAATACAAGATTTCATATTAAAATTATACAACTCGCTACTTGGATTTATTCAATTCAATACCTCTTTCTCCGTTTGAAAGTGCTCAAATTAGCAATACTCCTTATATTATAAAAAGGCGTTTTGCATAAGCAAAGCACCTTTTTATCTATATAGTATATCATTTATTTTATAAGATCATCGGTCAATTTTATAATTTCGGGGGCGATTTTTTTTCGCTCTCTTTTTATAACAGCATTATAAATAGGGTAAGCAAGGCTAACCAGAATGCCACCGAGAACCCCTATGATAATTCCGCAAATAAAAGCAACGTTATGGTAAAATCCAAGCTTTTCTGCAAGATCTGTCATAACAAGGCTCATTCCAAGGCCCATAATAAGCGTGCCGACAATGCCGAAGGCAATAGAAAATGCAGTGGCTTTTTGCACAACTCCATTGTCAAGGCGACGTATTCTTGCCATTTTATCTTCGTCAGAATCT
>JAFTNI010000200.1 GCA_017451975.1 Clostridia bacterium | reverse complement strand
ACTGATATTACAGGTCAGAATATAATTTTATATATTGAGCGAATTGAATAAGGCATCTTTTTTGTCAACACGTCCCAACGAAAACACCCAAAAGGGTGTTTTTTTCATTGGAGGCGCCACCCGTGCGAATCTTCGCTTTGCGAGGTTTTGGTAACGGCGCAAATTGGACCGTCGGGGACGCCGGTCCCTACAATTATCTCCAAACTCTTGCACTCTGTGAGGAAGTGTGCTATAATAAAATCAGAAAGGCGGTGAAGGTGTGAAAAAGAAGAAAATTATAATTATCTCAATTTTTTTGACATTGATTGTGATTACTTCGTTCGTTTTTCTTAAAGGTGCAATAGATTCATATAATTACGATATGGATCCGGAGAACGATGTTGATATTATGGAAGGCATGGGCGCTGCCATGCTCATCGCTCTTGGAGGATTTGTGGTCTTTTATGAAATGGATTTATTCTATAGCACATATTATTTTTTTGTAAAACCTAAAACAATAGCGAAATCGATACTTAATATATTATCTAACGTTAGTTTGTTGCTTCAATTTGGAGTTGTACATATAGCACGTGTGTTATCTGTCAGTGAAGAGACAAATGTAGCGATTGCTTTGTTTTTTACATATATTGTTTTGAGAATTGTATATTTTATTGTTTCGATGCGAGGTGTAATTTATGAATGATATCATTTCTGAAATCAACGGAAGCTCCGTAACGGTTTCGGAATTTTCGATTGAACATTCGTGCGGGGCGCTGGCGGTAAAAATGCAATGTGCCGCTGAAAACGGAAAATCTTATTTTATTATTTTTCAAAACGTATCTGAAATCAATATGCGAAACGTAGTATACCCATTTCAGATAGACGGTTTTGAAATACACGATTACTCTTCGCGCGGTTATCAGAAGGAATGCCGATTTTTCGCGGAAGATTATGAGGACGGCACGCTTTCTTTCTATTGCGAAGGCTTTGAGATATTTGATGCCGTTTGCGAGAATGTAGATAAATGAATTACATACAAAAACCGCACCCTATCGGGTGCGGTTTAAATTTTACCTGGTTATATATTCAACTATTTCTTTCCCGAGGCGTGTTGCCTGACCTTCGAACCATATACTGTCGTATGGCGGAAGCGTGCGCACATCTACGCCCTTCTTTTCCGTGATGTAAGCGCGGTAGCGCGAGCGCAAAAGAGAAGGGAGCGCAACGAGAACGAGCATAAAAGGGCCGAGGTAGCAATTTTGCACGGCGTGGCCGTGTTCGTGGTCGCGTATTGCCGCGTGGCTGCCTTTATTTACTATAAAGAAAAGCCCGAGGTTTATGCCGCCCCAATTTTCGCCCACCTCAAAATAGAAGCAGTAGCCGTGCTTTTTCGGCTTATAGCCGCGCAGGCGCAGGAAAAGCGCCGCCGCAAGCCCTATAAGCGTGAAGGGCAAGCCCCACGTAAACGTGAGAAAATAAAATATGGGTTTGGGAATTTTTGCGTTCATAAAATTTTACCGAAAAGGTTTCAAAGCAAAGTTTTTTGCATATTTTTTGGAAAAAAGTATGTTATTTCGAAAGCGCCGCGCCGTGAGCCGTGGCAAAAACGGCGTTTTCGGGGATGATAAAGTTTACGCCGAAAAGCTCGTTGAGGTTTGCAAAAATTTCTTTTGCCTGCGGAAGGTTTGTCATATTACCCGTGAGCACAAGGTCTTTTGTGCCGATGCTTTTCGTGGCGAAAACGCCTATCATGCCGATAGTTTCGAAAACCATGTTGATTATGCCGAGTGCGAGGTCGCCCTTCGTGGCAATGTCGGAAACCTTGCCGAAGTTTGCCGCCGTCATATCGTGGGGAAGCGGAACGTTCTGCTCGCCCGTTTTTATCATATCGGAAATGCGGAGGTCGATTTTATCGAGGCTGCCTGTTTTTGCTACGTCGACTATATTGGAAATCGTTTCTATGCCGCAAAGCTTTTTGGAAAGGCCGAGAAGTGTGCCGCCGCCCACGCCCGTGCCGCCGAGGTAGTTTGTGATTACTTTATCGCCGTCTTTTTTCGCGTGAACAAGCGCCGTGCCCGTGCCCATGCTCACGACTATTGCTTCGGAAAGCCCCGAAAGGTAAAGCCCGCCCTTGCCTACGCAAGTGAACTCCGATTCGTGAAAGCAGGGAAGCCCATAGATGGAATCCTTTATGTAAGAGGAGCCCGTGCCCGTGACGATGACCTTTTCGATATCGGAAAGCGCTATTCCGCGCTCTACCGTAAACTTGCCGAAAGCGCCGTAGAGCGACGTTATCGGGTCTGTTGCGTGAACGAACGTAGAGCCGAGCGATTCTTCGCCGCGGAAGCCCACTATTTTAGTTGTGCTGCCGCCGACGTCTATACCAATTATAACCTTCACTTTAAACACCTCGTTTTTATAAATGCAAAATTATGGAACAGTTTATTTATCGTATGCGGTTTTTGCTATCATCTCGCAAAGCTCGCCGTAGGGTATGCCCGCCGCCGCCGCTTCCTGGGGGAGCAGGCTCGTGGGTGTCATACCCGGCAGAGTGTTTGCCTCAAGGCAGTAGAAATCGCCTTTTTCTTCATCGAGAATAAAGTCTATTCTGCTGTAGTCGCCAAGGCCGAGCGCCTTGTGCGCGCGGAGCGCAAGCTCGGAGAGGCGCTCAGCCTGCGCTTGCGTAAGCGGTGCGGGGCAAATTTCTTCCGTGAGCCCTTGCTGATATTTCTTTGCGAAATCGTAGAAGCCTTCGCCCTTGGGGCGTATTTCTATAGGGGGGAGCGCTTTGCCCGCAAGCACGCCAATGGAAAATTCGCGCCCGAAAAGCTTTTCTTCTATAATTATATTATCTTCGTATTTCTTCGCCGCTTCCAGCGCCGCAGAAAACTCCTCTTTCGTATCTACCATCGTAACTCCTACGCTGGAGCCGCAGGAGCAGGGCTTTATAACGCAGGGAAAGGCAATTTCCTTTTCCGCCGCTTCGTCTGCCGTGCAGTAAACCCAATCTGCCGTGGGCACGCCCGCGGCGCGGAAGATGGTTTTTGAAAGGTTTTTATCCATCGCGGCAAGGCAGGAGGCAAAGCCGCTGCCCGTATATTTTATGCCGAGGCAATCGAGGTATGCCTGAAGCTGACCGTTTTCGCCCATGCCGCCGTGAAGCGCGAGGAAAACTACGTCTGCCGCGTGTACAAGCGCGGCAATGCCGTGGCCTATAAGGCGTTCGCCTATGCCCGCCTCTTTTTTGAGCGCTTCGAGATCGGGCGGGTTTTCGGGTATTTTGTGGGGATAATTCCCGTTTTTATTAAAAAGTTCATCGGGCGTTTTGCCGCAAGTGCCGAGGTAAACGTCGGCAAGCGCTACTTCGTGGCCAAGCCCGCAAAGCGCGTTTGCGATAAGCGAGCCCGAGGAAAGCGAAACCTCGCGCTCAGGCGAAAGACCGCCCGCCAAAACTGCTATTTTCATGTAAAAACTCCTGTTTTTGATATGCCGATATATCTCAGATATTGCCGAGAGAAATGGTGTTTATGCTCTTGAAAAATCCGCGTTCCGAAAGTGCCTTTTCCACAGCGGCAAGCTTTACGCAAAGGCAGAGCACCTGCGCCGCCATGCGAAGCTCGGGAAGCGGAGGGTAAGAGGGCGCGATACGAAGGTTTGCATCCTTTGGGTCTTTGCCGTAGGGGTAGGTTGCGCCTGCTTCCGTAAGCTTCATACCTGCATCGAGGCAAAGCTCGTAAACGCGCTTTGCGCTGCCGGAGAGCATATCGAGGCTTATGAAGTAACCGCCGAGCGGCTTTGTCCACGTTGCGATATCTCTGCCCGCAAGCTCTTTTTCAAACGCAGTAAGCACGGCTTCAAAGCGGGGGCGCAGAATATCTGCGTGCTTTTTCATGTGGGCGCGTATGCCGTCGGCATCTTCAAAGAAGATGGCGTGGCGGAACTGGTTGAGCTTATCGTAGGAAATGATCTGTGTGCCGATATAGCTGAGCGCGTGCTTCATATTTCTGTCGCTCGTGATAAAAGCGGAAATACCGCTGCCCGCGTAAGTTATTTTGGATGTAGAGGTGAACATATAAACCATATCCTCGTTTTCCGTGCCTTGCGTAAGCTCGAAAATATTGAGAATATCGGGCACGCCCTCGTAAAGGTCGTGAACCATATATGCGTTATCCCAGAATATGCGGAAATCCTTTGCCGCGGGCTTGAGCGCGGCAAAGCGGCGAACGGTTTCGTCGCTGTAGATAGTACCCGTTGGGTTGGAGTGCTTCGGTACGCACCATATGCCCTTTATGCTTTCGTCGCTTGACACGAGCTTTTCCACTGTGTCCATATCGGGGCCGTCCTCGCGTATTTCAATGTTTATCATCTCAATGCCGAAGGTTTCGCAAATGCGGAAGTGCCTGTCGTAACCGGGGGCGGGGCAAAGGAATTTTACCTTGTCGAGCTTGCACCAGGGCGTGCTGCCGGGCGCTACGCCGAAAAGCTCTGCACGCGCAACTGCGTCGTACATAAGCTCCAGGCTCGCATTACCGCCCAGGAACACGTTGTCGAACTCAACGCCGCAAAGCTCTGCAAAAAGCTTGCGCGCCGCGGGCACGCCTATAGGCATGCCGTAGTTTCTCATATCGGTGCCGAAGCTGTTGTGGCAATCTTCACCCGTTTTGAGCACGGTGAGAATGCCGTCGGAAAGGTCAAGCTGCTCGCGGCAGGGCTTGCCGCGCGACATATCGAGCGAAAGGCGCTCTGCCTTAACCTGCTCGTATTCTGCAAGAAGCTCGCTGTATTCGAAGGCAAGCTCCTCACGCGTCATTTCATTTATGGATTTTCTTTTCATATCGGGACTCCTTGGGGAAAATTAAGCCCCCCTCCCTCTGGGAGAGAGGCTTTTGCGTTGCCTTTATAAGCTTAAATATCTGCGTTGCCTGTGGTTCTGGGGAAGAGCTCTACGTCGCGGATGTTGGAAACGCCCGTTACGTACATAATGAGGCGCTCGAAGCCAAGGCCGAAGCCTGCGTGGTGCGTGCCGCCGAATTTGCGAAGCTCTGTGTACCACCAGTAGTCTTTTTCGTCTATGCCGAAGTTTTTATATGCTGCCGTGAGGTAATCCATTCTTTCTTCACGCTGAGAACCGCCGATAAGCTCGCCAACGCCGGGCACAAGCATATCCATTGCGGCAACCGTTTTGCCGTCGTCGTTAAGACGCATATAGAAAGCCTTGATCTCGCGGGGGTAGTTGATAACGAAAACGGGTTTCTTGAAAACCTTTTCGCAGAGGTATCTTTCATGCTCTGTCTGGAGGTCGCAGCCCCAGTAGGGTTTGAAATCGAATTTTTCGCCGCTTTCTTCAAGAAGCTTTATAGCTTCAGTATATTCAACGCGCGCGAAATCGTTGCTTACGATGTTGTTGAGTCTTTCGAGCACCGTGTTATCCACAAACTTGTTGAAAAATTCAAGCTCGGGCTTGCAAGCATTGAGAAGGTGGTTGATAACGTATTTCGTCATAGCCTCTGCAAGCTCCATATCGTCCTCGAGGTCAGAGAAAGCTATCTCGGGCTCGATCATCCAGAATTCAGCGGCGTGGCGCTGTGTATAGGAGCGCTCTGCGCGGAACGTGGGGCCGAAGGTGTATACGTTTGCGAAAGCCTGAGCATAGCACTCTGCATGGAGCTGACCGGAAACGGTAAGGCTTGTGTGCCTGCCGAAGAAGTCTTTCGTGTAGTCTACAGCGCCGTCCTCTGTTTTGGGGAGGTTTTCAAGGTCAAGGCTCGTTACGTGGAACATTTCGCCCGCACCCTCGCAGTCACTCGTTGTGATGAGAGGCGTGTGAGCGTAGAGGAATCCGCGCTCGTGGAAGAAGTTGTGGATAGCGTAAGCCGCTTCGGAGCGAACGCGGAAAACCGCCGTGTAGATGTTCGCTCTGGGGCGGAGGTGGGGGATAGTACGCAAAAATTCAAGAGAAGTTTTCTTCTTCTGCATGGGGAAGTCGGGCGTGGAAGCGCCTTCTACCGTTACTTCCGTAGCTTTGATCTCGAAGGGCTGTTTAGCCTGAGGTGTGAGCACGAGCGTGCCGCGAACGATGAGAGCCGCGCCAACGTTCTGCTTTGCAATTTCGGTGTAGTTTGCAAGCTTGTCTGCTTCGAAAACTACCTGAATACGGGAAAACGTGCTGCCGTCGTTGAGCTCGATAAAGCCGAAGGCGTTGCTTGCGCGAATCGTTTTCGCCCAGCCCGCAACGGTAACTTCTTTATCTGCAAAAGCTTCGGGGCACGCAAAAATTTCTTTTACTGTTGTTCTTTTCATAGTAAAGTATCTTCCTTTTTTAGTTTTTCCGCGCTTGTGCGCGCAAAGATGTATATAATAAATTATTATACTATATATATTGGCATTTTTCAATATGCTTTTACGATATTTTTGCGTAAATTGTTTTGCGGAAGTGGATACATTGTAAAACGCTTGCATACGCGACATTTTTATGGTAAAATAAACGTATATAAAAATAAACGAATGTGCTTATGTTCTACGAAATTCGCGAGGGTTCAAACAGGTATAAATATTTTAACGGTGAGGAGACCTTCCCCGGCTATGAGAAGGGCACTTGCCCCGCTTGCGGGCGCACGGTAAGTACGCCGAAATACGGCGCGGAAACGCCCGTATTCATGCTCGACGGCGGCAAAAAATACCCGGATTATTTTCATGCGTACACAAGAGGGAGCATTCTTTCGAAGCGCGCGCTTGAGGTTTTCCTTGAAGCGGGAGCGACGGGCATGGAATATACTCCCGTGATAATAGCTAATGCAGAGGAAGGCGCGCCCGAATATGTGTGGCTTAAGCCGCAGGGCTTTATAGATATAGATTACAAGGCGTCGCACGTAAAGAAAAAGAATTTTTGCCCCGAGTGCGGGCAGTTTGAGCTGAACAGGCTTCGCCCTTGCCCCGTAACAATGGACTTAAACTCCTGGAACGGGCTTGACGTTTGCCGCCTTGGGCTTTACCCGCACAGGCTTATTGTGACGGAAAAGGTGCTTGCCGCGGCGAAAAAGGCAAAACTCAATGGTATGGCATACGCGGAGGAAAGCGATATTCTGTATGCACTTAAGGCGAAAAATATATAGAGAATCATACTTGCATTAATCTAATAACGACAAAAAAATCACGCATAGAGTGATTTTTTTGTGAATACCACACAAAGCCGATGTTGACAAACATCGGCTTCTTTGCTAAAATCAAAGTATCAATACTTGCAAATAACTGCAAAGGAGTTTTTGTTATGCAATACACGTATAATCCAACCGAAAAATGGCTTCGCGCGCGCTTTTTGCCCTCGCTTATGCTGGGCGATAACCGAAGCGCGATAACTGCGAGCGAAAGGCATATTGCTCTTTCGCGCCGTGCGGCTTGCGATGGCGCGGTGCTGCTGAAAAACAACGGCATTCTGCCGCTTCGCAAGGGCGCGAAAATAGCCGTTTTCGGAAATGCTCAGATAGATTACGTCAAGGGCGGCGGCGGAAGCGGCGACGTTCATTCCCCTTACGTGCGCAACGTTTACGAGGGGCTGAAAATGAAGGAAGGGAAGGCGGAGGTTTTCGACAGTCTTTCGCTTTTCTATATGGACACGGTGCTTTCCGCCTACAAAAACGAAGGCAAGCCCGGCAGGCTCACCGAGCCGAAGGTGCCTGCGGAGCTTATGCGCGCGGCATCGGAATTTACGGATACCGCCGTTATCACCATCTGCCGCCACTCGGGCGAGGGGTACGATAAAAGCGCCGATTGCGGCTACTTCGAGCTTGAACCCGAGGAAAAAGAAATGGTGGCGGACGTGCTTGCAAATTTCGCGCACGTCATCGTGCTTCTCAACACGGGCGCGGTTATGGATACCTCTTGGTTTGCAAATGAAGAAAAGGTGGAGGCGGCGCTCATGCTCTGGCAGGGCGGTATGGAGGGCGGTCTTGCCGCGGCGGATATGCTCGTGGGCGACGATGCCCCTTCGGGCAAGCTCGCCGACACTTGCGCGGCATCCCTTGCCGATTACCCCTCTACGGCGAGCTTCCACGAAAGCGAGGATTACGTTAAGTATACGGAGGATATTTTCGTTGGCTACCGCTATTTTGAAACTATTCCCGGCAGGAAAAACTCCGTCGTTTACCCGTTTGGCTACGGCTTGACATATACCACGTTCAAAATATCCGATATTTTCGTGAGCGCGAGCGATAAGCGCATTTTCGTAAGCGCCGACGTAAAGAACACGGGTGCGCGCGCGGGCAAAGAGGTGGTGCAGGTCTACTACAGCGCGCCGAAAGGGAAGATTTCGAAAGAAAAGATAGCGCTTGCCGCATTTGCAAAAACTCCGACAATAGAGCCCGGCAAGAGCGCGACGGTTACTATGTACTTCGATATTGCCGATATGGCAAGCTATGACGACGCAGGCGACGTTAAGAAGAACGCCTACGTGCTTGAAGCGGGCGACTACAAAATAATGGTCGGCACGTCCGTGCGCGATACCGTTTGCGCATACAAATACAACGTGGCAGAAACGCGCATCACAAAAAAATGCAAGTCATACTGCGCGCCGAAAAACCTCGGCGAGCGCCTTACGGCAGACGGAACTTACCGCGAAATGCCTGCGCGCAGAACGGCGCAGAAGAGCTTTGCGCCCGAATATCACAACGAATACAAGCCGCGCGAAACCATAGAAGACGTGATAGAGCTTTACGACGTGGCGGAAGGAAGAGCCACGCTCGATGAATTTATTTCCCAAATGTGCGATGCAGATCTCAGCTCAGTGCTTATCGGAAAGAGAAGCACTGGAGTGTGCAACTGCGGCACCATGGGCGGAATTTTCAAATATCGCATACCCGCCATTGCCACGGCAGACGGCCCTGCAGGCTTGCGCCTGCACACGAACAGAGGCGTGCGCACAACGGCTTTCCCCATAGCAACGGCTATAGCTTGCTCCTTTAACACGGCACTTGCCGAGGAGATAGGCGCAGCCGCGGCGCTCGAATGCAAGGAAAATAACTTGCAGATCTGGCTTGCGCCTGCGCTGAATATACACAGAAACCCGCTTTGCGGCAGAAATTTTGAATATTATTCGGAGGATCCGCTTGTTTCGGGCAAAATGGCGGCGGCAATGGTGCGCGGCATACAGGCGCAAAGGGTTGTGGCAACGCCCAAGCACCTTGCGGCAAACAACAAGGAAACCAACCGTTTGGACAGCGACTCCGTTATGTCTGAGCGCGCACTTCGCGAAATTTACCTTCGCGGATTTGAAATATGCGTGAAGGAAAGCTCGCCGAAGCTTATAATGACGTCGTATAACCTTATAAACGGAGTGCGCGCCTCCGAGTGCGGCGAGCTTATAACGGGAATTCTGCGCGGAGAGTGGGGCTATGAGGGCGCGGTAACGACAGACTGGTCCAACCACGCAGAGCATTATAAAGAGGTAAAAGCGGGGGGCGACGTGCGTATGCCGTACGATGAGTGCCGCCTGCGCGAGCCTTACGAGGCGGGGCTTATTTCGCGCGACGAAATGGCGGCGTGCACGAAGCGCTTGCTTGAAATGATACTCTGGGTGGAATAAAAGGGTAAACACGGAAATAAGCAAAAGTCGGGCGTTTGGCGCAAAATTGATTTCCTTGCTAAATCGTACTAAATATATTGACATCCGCGCAAAAAAATTGTATAATTTTAATTAGAAAGACGATTTTAAATCGTTTATAAGGGGAAGTGCCCCCTTGAAAAGTTAAAATTCGGAGGTGAATATTTCGTGGAAACAACAAAACTCGAAATGTTAAAAGAAAAAGCACTAAATATCAGACTCGGCGCTCTTGAAGGTATTCATGCCGCATCTTCCGGCCATCCGGGCGGCTCTCTTGCAATAGCAGATATTCTTGCATATCTCTATTTTGAAGAAATGAACGTTAACCCTGCAGACCCGAAAAACGCAGACCGCGACAGACTCGTTCTTTCCAAAGGTCACACAGCTCCCGCGCTCTATGCGGCTCTCGCTGAAAAAGGCTATTTTGATAAAGATCTTCTTAAAACGCTTCGTAAATTCGGCTCTATTCTTCAGGGCCACCCCGATATGAAGCATATTCCCGGTGTAGATATGTCCACAGGCTCTCTTGGCCAGGGCTTCTCTGCCGCTTGCGGTACGGCTCTTGCGGCTAAGATAGATAAAAAGGATTACCGCGTTTACGCTATTCTCGGCGACGGCGAAAGCGAAGAAGGCCAGATCTGGGAAGCAGCTATGTTCGGCGCACACTACAAGCTCGATAACCTCGTTGCTATCGTAGACTTCAACGGTCTTCAGATCGACGGTAAGGTAACAGAAGTTATGAACCCCACGCCCCTTGACGAAAAATTTGCAGCTTTCGGCTGGAACGTTTGCGTTATCGACGGCCACAACTTCGACGAAATCGCGGCGGCTCTCGCTTGCGCGCGCGAAACGAAGGGCAAGCCCACGGCTATTATCGCTAAATGCGTAAAGGGCAAGGGCGTTTCCTATATGGAAAACCAGGCAAGCTGGCACGGTTCTGCACCCAAGGACGACCAGTATGAACAGGCCGTTGCAGAGCTCACGGCGAAAGCATAAGAAAGAGGAGGGCGAAAATTATGGCAGATAAAATTGCGACAAGAGAAGCTTACGGCAACGCGCTTGCGGCTCTCGGTGAAAAATATACAGATTTCGTAGTTCTCGACGCAGACCTTGCGGCGGCTACAAAAACGGGTACTT
The DNA here is from genome assembly GCA_017451975.1 of Clostridia bacterium. Lineage (GTDB taxonomy): Bacteria > Bacillota > Clostridia > Oscillospirales > CAG-272 > UMGS731. The sequence goes on along the minus strand of JAFTNI010000200.1, from coordinate 3,390 downwards.
TCAAAAAAGCTTTCCCCGAAAGATTTTTCGATTGCGGTATTGCAGAAGGCAACATGGTAGGCGTAGCGGCAGGTCTTGCGGCTGCGGGCAAAACAGTTTTTGCTTCTTCCTTCGCTATGTTTGCGGCAGGCAGAGCTTTCGAGCAGATAAGAAACTCCGTTGGCTACCCCAAGCTCAACGTTAAAATAGGCGCAACGCACGCGGGCATTTCCGTTGGTGAGGACGGCGCTACACACCAGTGCAACGAGGATATCGCGCTTATGCGTACCATTCCCAGCATGACTATTGTTAACCCTGCAGACGCTATAGAAGCGGCTGCTGCAGTTGAAGCGGCTATTACTACATACGGCCCCTTCTACCTTCGTTTCGGCCGTGCGGCTGTTCCGAACGTTTGCCCCGAGGGCTATAAATTCGAGCTTGGCAAGGGCGTAATGCTCCGCGAAGGTAAAGATGTAACTATCGTTGCTACGGGTCTTATGGTTCACCTCGCGCTTGAAGCGGCAGAGGAGCTTGCGGCAGAGGGAATTTCCGCAGAGGTTATCAACATTCACACAATCAAACCCCTTGATGCGGATATCATCACAGCCTCCGCTTCCAAAACAGGTGCTGTTGTAACTGCGGAAGAGCACAATATCATCGGCGGCCTTGGCGGTGCTGTTTGCGAAGCGCTCGCAGAAGCTTGCCCCGTTCCCGTTGTTCGCGTTGGTGTTGAAGATAAATTCGGTATGAGCGGTAAAGTTCCCGAACTTCTCGCTGAATACGGTCTTACAAAAGAAAACATCATTGCAAAAGCGAAAAAAGCTATTGCTCTCAAGAAATAATTGAAGAATAAAACTCTTCGCCGTTGGGTAAACTAACGGCGAAGTTTGTTGTGTTGATGGAAAGCTGTGAGGTGGGGCTTTTGTGCGGATTTGTAAAAGGATATATCCGTGAGTTAGAGCGAAGTGCTCCCCCTCCCGCTTTCTTTCAAGAAAGCGGGATGGGAGCATGAAAATTCTTATGGCGGCAATGTCTATGGGGCTTGGCGGCGCGGAAACGCACGTGCTGGAACTTTCTCGCGCGCTTGCGGCGCTGGGGCACGAGGTTTTTGTGGCATCAAGCGGCGGCGTTTACGCGCGCAAGCTTGCAAAATACGGCATCAGGCACGTGAAAATTCCGCTTGCTTCGAAAAAAGCGGCTTTAAAAGCGGCTTTTTTGCTTTCGCGCCTTATGGAAAGGGAGCGTTTCGATATAGTTCACGCGCACGCGCGCATACCTGCGTTTATTTGCGAAAGGCTTTCGCGTAAATATGGCTTTGCGTTTGTTACTACGGTGCATTTCGATTTCCGCGTAAATCCGTTTTTGCGAAAGCTTACCTTTTGGGGCGAGCATACGTTTGCCGTAAGCGAGGATATTGCGGAAAGCACGGCGGCGAAATACGGCATAGAGCGAGGCAAAATAACCGTTATAAATAACGGCATAGATACCGCGCGGTTTTCGCCTGCGAATAGCGGCGCGGGCGTAAGAAAGCGCCTGGGGCTTGCGGGGAGGAAGGTTATAATGTACCTCGGCAGGCTTGATGGCGATAGTTTTTTGCCCGCCGAGCTTTTGCTTTGCGCCGCCGAGGAAATTTACCGCGCGCAAAAAGATGCGCGCTTTCTCATAGTCGGGGGCGGAAAAAAGCACGCCGAGCTTTCTGAAAGAGCGCGGCGCCTGAACGAAAAGCTTGGGCTTGAGCTTGCGCTTTTGCCGGGTGGCACGGCAAAGCCCGAGGAATATTTTGCCGCGTGTGATATTTTCGTGGGCCCCTCGCGCTCTGCGCTGGAGGCGCTTGCAAGCGGAAAGCCTGCCGTTATAGCAGGAAACTTCGGTATGCTCGGCGTTTTCTCGCCCGAAAATGCGGGCGAGGCTTTGCGCACGAATTTTTGCTGCCGCGGAAGCCCGCACGCGACGGCAGAGCGCGTTTGCCGCGAGGTTTTGCGCCTTCTTGCGCTCGACGCAGGCGAGACGGCAAGCCTTGCAGCATACGGAAGGGAGTTTACGGAAAAGCACTACGGCACCGCACGCATGGCGGCGGCCTGCGAAACGGAATACCGCGCGCTTCTTGCGGCGCGCGGTAAAAGCGTTGTGCTTTGCGGCTATTACGGCGCGGGGAATATTGGTGACGAAGCAATGCTCGGCGCTCTCATATCGTCGCTTAAAAGAGCCGAAAACATCGGGAAAATAACGGTTATAAGCGCAAACCCCGAAAAAACGCGCGCCTCTTTTGGCACAGAAGCGGTGGCAAGGCTCGATTTTGCGGGGATAAAGCGCGCGCTTGCGGAAAGCCGCGCGCTTATTTTCGGCGGCGGCAATATTCTGCAGGATAAAACCAGCACGCGCTCGCTTGTATATTACGCACATCTTGCGCGTCTTGCGCGCGCGCACGGCTGTAAGGTCGCTTTTTCGGCAAACGGCATAGGCCCCGTTTTGAAAAAAGGCAATTTTGCGCTTGTAAAAAAGGCGCTTCTGTGCGCCGATTATATTTCCATGCGCGAAGAAGATTCGCGTGCGCTTGCCTCGCGCCTTACGGGGCGAGATAATATTTACCTTTCGGGCGAGCTTGCCTTTGCCCATGCTTTACCGCCGCGCACGAACCGAGGGGGATATTTCGCGGTTTTCCCCAAGAGTGTGGGGAATTTACGCTTGCGTGAGCTTGCGAAATTTTGCGCGTGCGTAAAGCGGAAATGCGGCATTATACCGATTTTTGCACCTATGCACGCGCTCGAGGATGAGCGCATTTGCCGTATTCTTGCCGAAAAGACGGGCGGGGTTTATATGAGCCTTGAAAACGAGCGCGCGGCGCGCTTACTTACAGGCGGGGCAGAGTTTACCGTTTGTATGCGCTTGCACGCGGCGGTGTTTTCCGCCGCAGCGGGCGTACCCGCCATCCTTGTTTGCGATAGCGGAAAGCTTGCCGCCTTTGCGCGCGCCTCGGGCATGCCTGCTCTGGGAACAGGCGTGGGCGCAAGCGAGCTTTTACGCGCGGCATGCCGTGCGCTTGCCGCGCGCAAAGGCGCAAAAAAGCTCCTCGGCAAATTTGCCGGGGAGCAGAGAAGGCTTGCAGAGGCGGAAATGCGCCGCCTGCTTGAATTTCTTGGCGATTAAGCGGTTTTTTCAAAACCGTGTATAAAGCCCGAAGCGTCGGCAGAGCAAACGTCGCCGCCCACTACTTTGTTGCGGTATACCAGAAGATTTATATATACCGTGCCATCGTAGCCCTCGTAATTGGTTACCTCGTAGGTGTAGCGCACAACCTCTTTGCCCTTGTATTTTGCAAGGTTGAGCCCCTGCGCCTTCTGAATATCGTTATAGCCTATATAGACTGTATCGAATTCTGCGGGAATGGAAACCTCCACTTCCTCTATGGGT
>JAFTNI010000199.1 GCA_017451975.1 Clostridia bacterium | reverse complement strand
TCTCCGAAAAGGAAAAAAGCGGCGTGCTCACCACGGCTACAGACGAAGTGCCACGCGCCTTCGTGCTTTACGGAGATAAGAAAAACGAAAACATCTGTTTTTCGCTTCTTTCTGCAAAAACGCTTGTGCGCAGAAACGAAACGGAAAACGAAAAATAAAAGGTCGGGGCCACCGAGCCTGACCTTTTGAAAGGATAAAACATCATGGCAGAAGAAAAACACGTTTATGAAGACGAGCAAATACAAGTGCTCGAAGGTCTTGAACCTGTAAGAAAACGCCCCGGTATGTATATCGGCTCTACGTCTGCGCGCGGTCTTCACCACCTCGTTTATGAGATAGTGGACAACTCCATAGACGAGGCGATGGCAGGCGAATGTAACAAAATAGAAGTTACGTTCCACCCCGACGGCAGTGTTTCAATTCAGGATAACGGCCGCGGTATCCCCGGCGGTATCAATGAAAAAACGGGTATCCCCACGCTGGAGGTCGTTTTCACGGTGCTCCACGCGGGCGGTAAATTCGGCGGCGAAGGCTATAAGTTTTCCGGCGGTCTTCACGGCGTAGGTGCATCTGTTGTAAACGCTCTTTCTGAATGGACAGAGGTTGAAAACTGTCACGAAGGGCAAATGTACACGGAAAGATTTGAACGCGGCATAGTGGTAAGACCTTTCTGCAACGTGGGCGAATGCGGCGAAAAGCACGGTCTTTACGTGCGCTTCAAGCCCGACCCTGAAATTTTTACGGAAACAACCGAATTTGATTATACAACCATACTCAACCGTATGCGCGAGCAGGCGTTCCTCAACGCGGGCATTAAAATAGTTGTAACAGACGCGCGCGGCGATGAGCTTGTGGAAAACGTGCTTTATTATGAGGGCGGTATAAAAAGCTTCGTAGAGCACCTCAACAGCATCAAGCACGGCGCCGTGCTCCACGACGTTATATTCATGAAGGCAGAGGCACCGGATAAAACTGCTGAAATCGCTATTCAGTATAACGACAGCTATAACGAAACGCTTATGACGTTTGCCAACAATATCAATACTATTGAGGGCGGTACGCACGAGCTCGGCTTCAAAATGGCAATTACGCGCGTTATAAACGATTTTGCGCGCAAGAAAAATATACTTAAAGATTCCGATAAGGCGCTTTCGGGCGACGACGTGCGCGAAGGTCTTTGCGCCGTTGTATCTGTAAAGCTTCGCGAAGCGCAGTTCGAGGGTCAGACAAAGGCTAAGCTGGGCAACTCCGAAATGCGCGGCTTCGTCGATTCTCTCGTGACGAAAAAGCTTACGGAATTCTTCGAAGAAAACCCCTCTGTTGCAAGAGGAATTATAGAAAAATCGCTCGCGGCATCCCGCGCGCGTGAAGCGGCGAGAAAGGCGCGCGAGCTTACAAGAAGAAAAGGCGCGCTCGACGGCGCGGGCTTGCCCGGCAAGCTTGCCGACTGCCACGAAAAGAACGCGGCCCTTACGGAAATCTACCTTGTCGAAGGTAACTCCGCAGGCGGTTCCGCGAAGGACGGCAGAGATAGCCACTTCCAGGCAATCCTCCCCATGAGAGGTAAGGTTCTCAACGTTGAAAAGAGCAGGCTCGATAAAATCTACGGCAATACGCACCTTGTGCCCATTATTCAGGCGCTCGGCTGCGGCATAGGCGAGGATTTTGATATATCTAAGCTTCGCTACGGCAAAATTATAATCATGGCCGACGCCGATGTCGACGGTTCTCACATTCAGATACTTCTTCTCACGTTCTTCTTCAGACATATGAGAAAGCTTATAGAGGAGGGCCACGTTTACCTTGCGCAGCCCCCGCTTTTCAAGGTGTTCAAGGGTAAGCAGGTGCGCTACGCCTTCTCTGAGGACCAGAGAGATATGTATATTGCAGAGCTTGGCCAGGGCGCGCAGACACAGCGCTACAAAGGTCTTGGTGAAATGGCGCCCACACAGCTTTGGGAAACCACGATGGACCCTGAAACGAGAACGCTTCTCCGCGTAGATATAGAGGACGCGATGGCTTGCGACGAAATGTTCAGTATACTCATGGGCGATAAGGTTGAACCCCGCCGCGAGTTTATAGAGCAGAACGCGAAATATGCCGTAAACCTCGATATTTAAGATATGGACGGTGTGAAAAATGGATAACAAAGAAAAGAAAGATATAACCTACGCAAACCAGAAAATCGTCGATATCCCCATGGAAAAAAGGGTTAAAACGGCGTTTATCGAATACGCGATGAGCGTTATCGTTGCGCGCGCCCTCCCCGACGTGCGCGACGGTTTAAAGCCCGTACACAGAAGAATTCTATACGCTATGTACGAGGATAAGCTTACGTACGACCGCCCGTATTGCAAATCTGCAACCACGGTCGGTAACGTGCTCGGTCGTTACCACCCCCACGGCGACGCGGCTGTATACGATTCTATGGTACGTCTGGCGCAGGGCTTCAATATGCGCTATACGCTTATAGACGGCCAGGGTAACTTCGGTAACGTAGACGGCGACGGCGCGGCTGCTTACCGTTATACGGAAGCGAGAATGAGCAAAATAGCCAACGAAATGCTCACGGATATTGAAAAAGAGGTTGTGCCCTTCGTGCCCAACTTCGATAACCGATTGCGCGAGCCCGAGGTTTTGCCTGCGCGCTTCCCGAACCTTTTGGTAAACGGCTCTGTTGGTATTGCCGTTGGTATGGCAGCGAACGTTCCGCCCCACAACCTCGGCGAGGTTATAGACGGTACGCTCCACCTCATCAAAAACCCCGAAGCCACCGTAAACGACCTTATGACGTTTATAAAGGGCCCCGATTTCCCTACACAGGGCATTATCTGCGGCACTTCGGGTATATATAACGCATACAGAACGGGCAGAGGCAGAATTATAGTTCGCGCCCGCGCAAATATAGAAGAAAATAAACACAGAATCGTTGTAACGGAAATTCCTTATCAGGTTAACAAGAGCATGCTTGTTGAAAGCATTGCAAACCTCGTTAAGGATAAAAAGGTTGAAGGTATCACGGCTATACGCGATGAATCCGGTAAAGCGGGCATGAAGATAGTTATCGACTTCCGCAGAGATGCGAACGGCGCCGTTATACTCAACCAGCTTTATAAATACACACAGCTTCAGGATACTTGCGCCGTTAATATGATAGCGCTCGTAAACGGAGAACCGAAGCTGCTGGGCCTTAAGGAAATACTTACCCACTACATCAAGCACCAGGAAGAGGTTATACGCCGCAGAACGGAATACGACCTTGAAAAAACACGCGCAAGAGTTCACATTCTCGAGGGCTTGAAAATAGCTATAGACAATATTGACGAGGTTATCAAAACAATTCGCGCCTCTGCTTCTGTTGCAGAAGCAAGAGAAGCGCTCGTTGCACGCTTCAGCCTCACGCAGATTCAGGCGCAGGCTATCGTTGATATGACGCTCGGTAAGCTTTCCGGCCTTGAAAGAATAAAAATCGAAGAAGAGCTTGAAAACAAGCTTGCGCTTATGGCAGAGCTTGAGGCGATACTTGCAAGCGAAGAAAAGCTTCTTGAAATCGTGGCAAACGAGCTTCGCGAAATAAAAGAAAAATTCGCCGATGGCAGACGCACGGAAATTGCGGGCGCTATCGACGATATCATAGATGAAGACCTTATTGAAAAGGAAGAATGCGTTGTAACCATCACGCGCGACGGCTATATCAAGCGCTCCAGCGCGTCGGCTTACTCGGCTCAGCGCCGCGGAGGCAGAGGTATACGCGGTATGAAAACGAAGGAAGAGGACTTTGTAGACGATATTATAATCGTACACAGCCACAGCTATCTTCTTATGTTCACAGATATCGGTAAGGTTTATATGAAGAAGGTTTACCAGATTCCCGAGGCTTCCAATACCTCCAAGGGCACGAATATCGTAAACCTCATTGAAGTTGAAAAGGGCGAAAAGGTTACTTCCGTAATCGCCATAAACAGCTTTGAGGAAAACGAATATTTCGTTATGGTAACGAAATACGGCGTTGTAAAACGCGCTAATATAAAAGATTTCGAATTCCAGCGCAAGGGCGGTAAAATTGCCATCAACCTCGACGAGGGCGATAAGCTTGAGTTCGTTAAGCACACCAAGGGCGACGATGAAATTATGATAGCATCGCGCGACGGTAAAGCCGTTCGCTTTAACGAAGCGGAAGCCAGAGTAATGGGCAGAGCGGCGCGCGGCGTTCGCGGTATCAAGCTCAAGGGTGACGACTACGTTGTGGGCGCGGCTGTTGTTGAAGATGATAAGATGCTCATTACGGTAACGGAAAAGGGCTATGGCAAGCGCAACCCGTTCGAGGGCTACGTTGCTCACAGCCGCGGCACTACCGGCGTTATATGCCATAAGCTTACAGATAAAACCGGTAAGCTTGCGGGCATTGCAACTGTTGCCGAGGATGATGATATTATGATCATCACGAACGAGGGTATTCTTATACGTATGCCCGTTGCCGATGTAAACGTATACGACGGCAACTCCACTGTAGGTGTTCGCGTAATGCGTCTTGACGAAAACGCGGTTATAGTAAACTTCGCGGCAACGAAATCTGAAGCCAAAGAGGAAGAGGAAATAAAAGCTGCTATAGAAGAAAGCGAAAAAGAAGCGGCAATTTCCATAGAAGAAATCCACGCTGAAGCGGCAGAAGATGAGATTTAAGGCATAAAAATCACAAGGGCTTCCCCCTTGAGTGGAAGCCCCGCCTTTGGCGGGTGATGAGGTGTTTTATGACTAAGAACACCGAATGCTCAAAAATGCGTAAGGAAATCATTTACCGTAAGCCTTCTCCAAGAAGGGGAAGGCTCATAAAAATGAATCCCAAACCCCACACGGCGATTTAATTCGCCGTGAAAAACAAGAGAACAAAGGTTCTAAAAATAAGTAAAAAATTCTATTTATAAGGAGAAAAATATAAATGGCAACTAAAAAAACGGCAAAAAAAGCGCCCACATCTCAGCTTGCGGGCGATGAAAAGCAGAAAGCGCTTGCTACGGCTATAGCGCAGATAGAAAAAGATTTCGGCAAAGGCACAATTATGAAGCTCGGCGATAACGCGCGTATGAGCGTTCAGGGCATACCCACAGGCTCGCTCACGCTCGATTTGGCGCTCGGTATAGGCGGCGTTCCGCGCGGCAGAATTATCGAAATCTTTGGGCCTGAATCCTCCGGTAAAACCACGGTTGCGCTCCATATCGCCGCAGAAGTGCAGAAAATGGGCGGCGAAGCCGCTTTCATTGACGCAGAGCATGCGCTCGACCCTGTTTATGCAGACGCGCTCGGCGTAGATATAGACCGCCTTCTCGTTTCCCAGCCCGATAGCGGCGAGCAGGCGCTTGAAATTACAGAAGCGCTCGTTCGAAGCGGCGCCGTTGACGTTATTGTAGTAGACTCCGTTGCCGCGCTCGTTCCCCAGCAGGAAATAGACGGCACGATGGGCTCCTCTCACGTTGGCTTGCAGGCGCGCCTTATGTCGCAGGCTTTGCGTAAGCTTTCTGGCTCTATTGCAAAAACGAACAGCGTAGTAATCTTCATAAACCAGCTCCGCGAAAAGGTTGGCGTTATGTACGGCAACCCCGAAACAACACCCGGCGGCCGCGCGCTCAAATTCTATGCTTCCGTTCGTATTGACGTTCGCAAAACAGATACACTCAAGCAGGGCGGCGAAATGTACGGCAACAGAGTTAAATGTAAGGTTGTTAAAAACAAGGTTGCGCCCCCCTTCAAGGTTGCTGAATTTGATATTATCTACGGCAAAGGTATTTCCAAATCGGGCGAGATAGTCGATATCGGTATAGACCTCGGCATCGTTCAGAAGAGCGGTTCCTGGTTCTCCTACAACGGCGAGCGCATAGGCCAGGGTAAGGAAAACGCAAAGAACTATATTGAAAGCAACGAAGAGCTCCTTAAGGAAATTGAAGATAAAATCAAGGCGCAGAGCGACAAAATCGACCTCGCTGCGGGCGACGCATACTCCCTTGAGGACGACGATGACGAGCTTACGGAAGGCGATTTCGAGCTTGGCGGCGACGATGAAGAAGGCGGCGAAATGGACCTTCGCATTCTTGACGTTTCCGCAGACGACTGATAATCCATGAAAATTTCGCTCTATAAGGTAAACCCCATATCGGGCGGCGAGGAAACGGAGCTTTACGTAGAGCTTTCCTCGGGCGAGCATTTTGAAAGAAATAAATTCACGGTAAGCGCAGAAATGTTCTTTGAACTTGGTTTTTCTGTGAATTTTGGTGGTGAAAAGGAGCTTTCGCGCGAAAAATATGAGGAAATAAACACCCTTGCCGAAAGGCACGCGGCGGTAAAGCGCGGGCTTTCCATTCTTTCCTTCGGTGATAATACGAAAAAAGGTTTGGTTGGCAAGCTTCGCACAAAGGGCTTTTCGCGCACGGCGGCAGAGGAAGCGGCGGAATATCTCGCTTCTGCGGGTTATATAAACGAGGCGGAAAGCGCAAAGCTTCTGGCGCGCGATATGGCGGAAAAAAAGCTATACGGCGCAAAGCGAATTGCCGCGGCTCTTTTTGAAAAGGGCTTTTCGCGCGAGGCAATAAACGCCGCCGCAGACGAGGTGGAGCTTGACTTTGCCGAAATCTGCCGAAAGCGTATTGAAAAAATGGGCGGGCGCGAGCTTTTTGCGGCAAAGGAAACAAAGCAGAAGGCGCTTGCCGCACTCATGCGCTACGGCTTTTCCTACGACGATATAAAGGAAGCGCTGAAAATTAAATAAAAAACAAAACCTTGGAATTATTTCTGTTGTTCTTAACGGAGAATTGGGTAGCACAAATCGGCAGAGGACTTGTTTTCTCTGCCGATTTGTGATATAATGGAAACGATAAAACTTTTGGAGGAGTATATATGTCGCTTGATTACAACGAAAAGAATATTACTCTTGCAAAAAATCTTCGTAAAAATACAACACTGCAGGAAAATCATTTGTGGTATGATTTCTTATCAAAATATGAAATCAGATTTCAAAGGCAAAAAGCTATAGACAATTTTATTGCAGATTTTTACTGCCACAAAGCCAAACTGATCATAGAAATTGACGGCTCACAGCATTATACCGAAAAAGGCAGACAAAAGGATGAATTTCGTACTGAAATTCTTGAAGGATATGATCTGAAAGTCATACGGTTTACAAACCGACAGATCAACACAAACTTTCGGGGTGTCTGCGAGTATATCGATTCCACCGTAAAAGCCTCCCTCCGAGAGGGAGGGGGACCGCGTTAGCGGTGGAAGGAGCCTGCGTGACTTTAGGTTTGTGCTAACTTCATTGTAACGCGCTCTCCCTCAGTCGCCTACGTCCCAGCTCCCTCCCGGAGGGAGCCTTAAGATGCGCGTAACCTTAGGGGTATGGGCTTTGCCCTATGCCT
>JAFTNI010000023.1 GCA_017451975.1 Clostridia bacterium | reverse complement strand
AAGAATTCCCCTATGCAATGCGCCTTGTTTCCGAGGTAGTTTCCTCCAACGGTTCCACATCTCAGGCTTCCATCTGCGGCTCCACGCTCGCACTTATGGATGCAGGTGTTCCGATCAAAGCCCCCGTTGCAGGTATCTACTGAGGTCTTATCACAGCAGAAGACGGCTCTTTCGATACAATGCTCGACATTCAGGGCCTTGAATAATTCTACGGCTATATGGACTTCAATGTATCAGGTACACACAAGGTTATCACAGCTATTCAGATGGACCTTAATATCGACTGTCTTAAACCCGAAATCATCAAACAGGCATTTGAACAGACACACAAAGGCAGAGATTACATCCTCGACGAAGTAATGCTCAAGGCTATCCCCGCTCCCCGTGAAGAGGTTAGCCCCTACGCTCCCAAGCTCATCTCCATGAAGATCAACCCCGATAAGATCCGCGACGTTATCGGCTCCGGCGGTAAGATCATTCAGAAGATCACGGCAGACACAGGCGCGAAAATCGACATCAACGACGACGGTACGGTTTACATTCTCGCTGTTAACCGCGATGCTGCTCAGGAAGCCAAGAACATCATCGATGCTATCGTATTCGAGCCCGTTGACGGTTGCTGCTACACAGGTACTGTAACAAGAATCATTCCCATCGGTGCTTTCGTTGAAATCGCTCCCGGTAAGGAAGGCCTTGTTCACATCTCCAAGCTTGCAAACAAGAGAGTTGCTACAGTTGAAGACGTTGTTTCCGTTGGTGACGTTGTAACGGTTAAGTTCCTCGGCACAGACGAAAAAGGCAGACTCAACCTCTCTATGAGAGATGCAAATAACTAATTGAAATTCAAACGGTCGGCAATTTTTGCCGACCGTTTTTTCTTTTCCCCTTGCGCTTCCCTTTCAAATATGATAGAATATACGCAAACGAAAGCGAAAGAAGATATTTATGAAGAAATTTTTTGCGTTACTTTGCATAGTTATATTCACCGCCGCAGTTTTTGCGTGCGGCAAAAATAAGCCCGGCGAATCCACTCCCGCCCCCAAACCTACCGCCTCTGCAAGCGGAAGCGCGGCAAGCCAAAGCGCCGCTATAACCGATTCGGCAGCCATCACCTCTGCAACAGCTTCGTCTGCCACAGTTCAAAGCTCCGCCACGGGCGCGACCGCCTCGCAGACGGTCGCTACGTCTGCTACATCTGTTTCGCAGAACGTCGGCACTTCGCAAACCGTTATAACGTCTTGCACATCTCCATCTCAAACCACGGCAAGCTCAGGAACAACCGCAAAGCCAGCAGAGCCGGCGAAACCCGAAACAGTATACGATAAAAACGGCAACGTTATTTACCAAAAACACATCGGCGCAAACGGAAAAACCGCAAAAGAAGAATTTTTCGAATACGATAGCTTGGGTAACCTCACGTCGCGCGAAACCGTGGAGTATGCTTACGACCAAAGCGGAAGGCTTATAAGTATGCTTTCCTGCGACGTTTCTGACGAAGGCACGCTTATACCCAACAACGAAACGGCATATGCATACGACGAACAAGGCAATTTAATAAGCGAAGCATATTACGTTTCGGGCAAAAGCGGTGCACTTTTCCTTTTCGACAAAACCGATTATACTTATACCAACGGCAAGCTCACAGCGAAAACATACACAGTTTACGATGAAAACGGCAAAGTCACACTGGAAAAGAAAGATTTTTACAACTAAAAAAACTGTATGTGCGGGTGCACATACAGTTTTTTTATGATTTTTATGCTTTTGTAAGCTTTGCGTATGTAGCCATAAGGTTTTTCGTGCCAACTTTATCGAAAGCTATTTCATACCATATATCTGCGCCCATCTTCTTTGCGGAAAGAACCGTTCCCTCGCCAAACATAAGGTGCTTTACCCTGTCGCCGGGGCGGAAGGTCACGCTGGATACGCTCGTTTTGCCCACGTTCGCCGCAACGGCGCTGCGCGAGAAAAGCTCGTTGGAAACGCGAACCTTACGCGTTTTTTCGCCGAATTCCGTTTTGGGCTTCGGTTTTTCCTTCGGCGCTTCCTCGTTCTTGAACTCCGCGTCTATTTCGCCTATGAAGCGTGAGGGCGGATTGTACATTGTTTTACCGTAGAAGAGGCGTTCCTTCGCGTGAACCATAAAGAGCCTGTCCTTCGCGCGGGTGATGGCAACGTAAGCGAGCCTGCGCTCCTCTTCAAGCTCCTCTGCCTGAAGAACGGAACGGCCGCTCGGGAAAATTTCCTCTTCCATGCCGGGCAGGAAAACTACGGGGAATTCCAGGCCCTTGGCGCTGTGAATAGTCATAAGCACAACTGCGTCTGCCTCTGCATCGTAATTGTCAACGTCGGCAACGAGTGCAATGTCCTCAAGGAAGCTCTCGAGCGTTGCGCCTTCGTTGTTCTGCTCGTATTCAGCCGCATAAGAAATAAGCTCGCGCACGTTTTCACTTCTTTCCGTGCTTTCGCCGTTTTCCTCTGCCGCCGCAAGCATAGCGCCGTAGCCGGAAAGCTCTATTGTTTTTTCAACAAGCTTTGCAAGCCCCTCTTTTGCGTTTACTTCACGCAATGCATTTATAAGAAGCACGAAAAGCTCAAATTTACTTGCAGATTTGGAAACTGCGGGGTAAGCGCGCGCGTTTTCCATAACGTAGAACATACTTTTGCCTATCGTTTCGGAAAGAAGCTCTATCTGGTTTATGGTAGCCTCGCCTATTTTTCGCTTGGGCTCGTTTATAATTCTGCGCAAGCGCAGGTTATCGTTGGAGTTTGCAACAACGGAAAGGTATGCGATAATATCCTTTACCTCCTTGCGCTCGAAGAAGCGCAAGCCGCCCAGCAATCGGTATGGCACGCCGCTTTTTGCAAAAACGTTTTCAAGCGCAGCAGATTGTGCGTTTACTCTGTAGAGCACGGCAAAATCGCCGTATTTTCTCTTTTCACGCACAATAAGCTCCATTATCTTGTTGATAATGAACTTTGCTTCGTCTGTCTGCGTGTCAACACGCTTAACGAAAACCTTTTCGCCTTCGCCGCGGCAAGCGCGCAGCTCCTTGCCGCGTCTGCCGAAGTTGTGGCGTATAACAGAGTTTGCCGCGCCGAGAATAGCTTCTGTGGAACGGTAGTTATCCTCAAGCTTGATTATAGCGGCATTTTTTATTTTTTCATCGAAAGTAAGTATATTTTCAACGGTAGCGCCGCGGAATTTATAAATACTCTGGTCGTCATCGCCAACAACCATAAGGTTGCCGCTGCCCGCAGAAAGAAGCTTCGAAAGCTCAAACTGCGCATAGTTCGTATCCTGGAATTCGTCTATGAGCACGTAGCGGAATTTACGCTGGTAATGCTCGCACACCTCTGCGTTATCACGCAGAAGCATAACCGTTTTCATTATAATATCGTCGAAATCCACAGCGCCTGCTTCCGTAAGCTTGGATTGATACATCGTATAAACAGAGGAAATGAGCTGATTTTTAAAATCGCTGTGGTGAATATTTGCATCGAAATCGTGCGGTGTCTGAAGCTTATCCTTCGCGCGGCTTATTTCCGTCATAATAGTTTTCGCGGAAAGCTGCTTTTCATCTACGTTGAGCTGCTTCATGCAGTCGGCTATAACTTTTTTGCTATCGTCACTGTCGTAAATAGTGAAGGATTTCGGCAAGCCCGCCGCCTCGCTGTTCGCCCTGAGGATGCGCAGGCACATGGAGTGGAACGTGCCGCACCATATATCGCCGGCGCTTTCGCCAACGATTCTTTCAAGGCGCGTTTTCATTTCGTTTGCGGCTTTATTTGTAAAGGTAATGGCAAGAACCTGCCAGGGCGCGGGGGCACCCACGGCAAAGCGCTCGAGCGTTTCATCGCTTGAGCCGCCTTCGCTTGCAAGCTCCTCCAGCTCGCTTACCTCGGCTTCGGAAATATCATAGGGGGCAAAATCTGAAAAATACGCATTGCCATACTTCAAAATATATGAAATTCTGTTTACAAGAAGAGTTGTTTTTCCCGTACCTGCGCCCGCAATAACAAGAAGCGGACCGTTTGCGGTAAACACGGCTTTTCTCTGCATTTCGTTAAGAAAAGAATATTTTTTTTCAAACAGCGCTCGTTTAGCGGCAAGATAGCGTAACGCCAAGTCATTTATCATTTGTTATTATACCGTCCTTTCGCTGGCTATGGTTAAATTTAATATATACAACAATATTTTATCACAAAAAACAAATAAAATCAACAAAAATTTTGCTTAAAGACTAAAAATATCTTAAAACAACAGAAAAGGGCGGCTTTTCTTTACACCATAAACTTCCCTTGTATTTGTTTTTTCTTTTTACATTTACGCGCTACTGTGCAAAATTCACATTTTGAACTTGCAAATTTCTACCTTTCATATAAACTTTTTTCAAAAAAACTGTTGTTTTATTTGATTTTATGTGATATCATTAATATGAACATAAACTATATATTTATGTAAAGAGCAAATTTATTATGCACGATTATAAGCGATTTTTCGCGTTTCGTTATTTTTTCCTAAGGAGGCTTTTCCCATTGAACAACCAGACACCCAACAGAAGACCTACAAGCGGCACAGGCGCCCCGCAGAATAAGCAGCCCGCCCGCCCCGCTACACCAACAGGCGCTAAACCTACAAACGGCGCACGCCCTGCAACAGGCGCAAAGCCGGCAGCAGGCGCAAGACCCGCAGGCACACGCCCCGCAGGTGCAAAGCCTGCAAGCACTGCAAAACCCACGGGCACTGGTGCAAAGCCCCCGCAGAAGCCGAACGGCGGCAAAAAAGGCAAGCTCGGCAAAGACGGCATTCTCGCAATTATAATGCTCCTTCTCGTCGTTGTTCTCGCGGCAATCATAATAATCTGCTGTGTTAAAGCAGTTGTAGACTCTTTCGGTGACGACGACACTGATGATGCTACCAAGAAGCCCAGCAAAACCACTGCTTCCACTTCACTCAAAGACCCCCACTACACAACTCCCGTTCTCGGCTCTTGGAACTACGGCTATGAAACCACTAACAGAAGCGATAAGCTCGTTAACGAAGGCCACCTTATACTCGTTAATAACGACTATGCATATACCTTCCCCGCTTCCCTCAAGCTTGAGCAGATGTACAATAAAGCTTACGGCTATGGCGATGTTTACGTTCTCGGCAACGGTATGACATACCCCACGGGTGCTAAGCCCCTCGAGCTCAGCAAGGATATTGTTGAAAACATTTCGGCTATGCTCAGAGATATGAAGGCGGCTAACCCCACGCTTACAAATACAAGAAGACTTATGATTCTTTCGGGCTACAGAACGCTTGAAAAGCAGGAAACGCTTTATGCAAACGACCCCGATAGCGGTCTTACGGCGAAACCCGGCCACAGCGAACACCATACAGGTCTTACATTCGATATAAGAATCAACGTAAAGGATCAGACCGAGATCGAATACCTCAACGAAGCAGAGCAGGCTTGGATCACAGCAAACTGCGCTAAATACGGCTTTATTCTCCGCTATACGGAGGATAACAAGAGCGTTACTCAGATAGGCGGCGAGGATTGGCACTTCCGTTACGTTGGCGTTGCACACGCAACGTACATGGTAGAGCATGACCTTT
>JAFTNI010000198.1 GCA_017451975.1 Clostridia bacterium | reverse complement strand
TTTGCAACCCTCTCATTGTAAAACCTGTTTCAAGTCGTTTAATGTAAGGGGGGTATTGAAGTCATGCCGAATATTAAATCCGCAAAGAAACGTGTAAAAGTTACTGAAACAAAAGCTGCTCAGAACAAAGCACTTAAGTCCGCTCTTAAAACTTCTATGAAGAAGTATGAAGCTGCTGTTGCATCCGGCAATATGGAAGTTGCTGAAACAACATACAAAGCTACTGTTAAGAGAATCGACCAGGCTGTTGCGCACGGTCTTATCCATAAGAACAATGCCGCAAGAAAAAAGAGCAGATTCACAAAAATGCTCAACAACGCAAAAGCGTAAGTCAAAGCAAAAAGAAGCACGCATTCATCTCACCGAATGCGTGCTGTTTTTTTACTTTTTACGAAAGCCTGAGGCTTTTACAAAAAAACTCCTCCTTTTAGAAGGAGGAGTTTTGGCTTATTCTATTGCTGCTTTGCGTGCAAAAATTTCTTTGTATCTTTCGGGGGCGAATTTGAATTTGCGCCCGTATGTCAGCAAGCCGTTCTGCTCCTGCTCAACGTCGGTGAGCTGCGTGTAGCAGAAAGCGAAGATTTTTTCGTTATCGAGCAAAACGTCGGTAAGACCTTTGAGTCTTTCGAAAAATTCTTCCTCGCTCTTAACGCTTTCGCCGTAGCCCCAGGCAGATACATCTTTTTCCATGATCCAACCAATGCCGCCGTATTCGCTTACGAAAACGGGGAGCTCGGTTTTATAAAACTGTCTGCGCCTATCCATTCTGTAAAGCTGGTCGTTTATGATGCCTTTTTCCATCTGCGAGTAATTGAAGCGGAATTTTTCGGGGTTTTGCTCGTAGTCGTGAACGTCGTGAACGTCGGTGCGCTCTGTGGGGAAGGCGCCGCTATCCGTTATAACGGGGCGCGTGCCGTCTATTGCTTTCGTTACGTCGTAAACTGTGTCGAGAAGGTGCTCGCAATGCTCTCTGCCGTGCTTGTTCCAGGTTTCGTTGAAGGGGCACCAGCCGATAACAGAGGGGTGGGAAAAATCGCGCTCTATTTCCTCAAGCCACTCGGGCAGGAAATTGTATATGTTTTCTTCCAGCGTGTGGTCAAGCCCCCAGTTTCCCGTTTCTGCCCATACCATATATCCGAGCCTGTCGGCATGGTAGAGGAAGCGCGGCTCGAAAACCTTCTGGTGAAGCCTTGCGCCGTTGAAGCCGCAAGCCATAGATGCCTTTATATCGAAAACGAGCGCTTCATCTGTGGGCGCTGTGTAAATACCGTCGGGGTAGAAGCCCTGGTCCAGCACAAATCTGCCGAAAACGGTTTTGCCGTTTATAGTAAGACCGTTTTCTTTGGAAAGTCCAACCTCGCGCAAGCCGAAATATCCTTCCATAACGTCTGTTTTTCCGTCCTTAGAAAGCTCGAAAACAAGGTCGTAAAGCTCGCCCTTGCCGCATTCCCAAAGGTGCGCTTCAGAAAGGGGGATGTTTATAAAGGCAGAGCCGGAGGCAACCGTTGCCTCGCTTTCGCCCATAAGCTTGCCGCTGTAATATGCGCAGACGCGAAGGCGGGCGCCGAGCGCGTTTTGCGTTTGTACCTCGAGCGAAACCGAGGTGTTTGAAATGTTCGGGTAAGCTTTGTACGATTTAACGTGTGCGCTTTCCACGGCTTCCAGCCAAACTGTTTGCCAGATACCCGTCGTGCGCGTATAGGAGCAGGCGTAGGAGCGAAGGCGGTCGGATTGCTTGCCGGCAACCTGGCGCTCGCTGCGCACGTCGTCTACCGCGTAAACCGTGATGAAGTTGCCGCTTTCTAGCAGTAAATCGGTTATATCAAACTGAAACGGAGTGTAGCCGCCGCGGTGCGTGCCGGCTCTTTTTCCGTTTACGTATACCGTCGTTGCGTAATCGCAGGCATCTATATGCAGAATTACGCGCTTGCCCGCCCATTCTGAGGGCACTTCAAAATCGCGCCTGTACCACACCGCATTCATAAAATCGGTGTTTCCTATGCCCGAAAGCTTGCTTTCGGGGCAGAAGGGCACGGTTATTTCGCCGTCGAGCGAGGTTCTTTCGTTGTAATCCTTATAGGTTCCTATGCGTGCGTTGTCAATTTCAAATTCCCATTTTCCGTTTAAAGAAAGCCAGCTTTCTCTTTTTCTGTCAGGGCGCGGGTGTTCATTGCGAGGTATGTTTTTCATAATTTAAAATTCCTTTCGGGTTTATGGTATGATTATATTATAAAATGCAGAAAAGGTCAAGATGTTTTTTCGAGCCGACAGCTCTTTTCATTTGCGATGAAAATGATTTTACGCGTAAGAATAGGATAATTTTGCACTTAATATTGACATAACACACAAATAATGATAAAATATTTTTATATGAAAACTTTTGATGAGTTAGGAGAATATGAAAAATGAAAGTAAGCAAATTGCTCGGTGAGCGCTTTAAAGAAGCTCCGAAGGATTGCTCCATTGCAAGCCACGCGCTTATGATACGCGGCGGCTATATGAAATACCTCAGCAACGGCAGCTACTCCCTCTTTATGCCCGCAAAGCGCATTACCAGAAAAATTGAAAATATCATTCGCGAAGAAATGGACAGAATAGACGGCCAGGAAGTTCTTATGCCCGTTGTAATGCCCTCAAGCATTTGGGAAGAATCCGGCAGATATACGAGCATCGGCAGCGAAATGGCGCGCTTCAAGGACAGAAGCGGCAA
>JAFTNI010000197.1 GCA_017451975.1 Clostridia bacterium | reverse complement strand
TAAGCCTCGCGAAATTTCGCTTACTTCGTTTACGCGGCTATCCGTCTTTTTCTCGCTTTTCATAAGCTGGAGGTAGTCCACCACGATAAGACCGAGGTTTTTCACACGGCGCAGCTTAGATTTCATACCCGTTACGGTAATGCCGCTTGTGTCGTCTATGAGCACGTTGCATTTGGAAAGGCGGGCCGCCGCGCCCGCAAGCTTCGCCCAGTCATCGTTCTGCAGGTTGCCCGAGCGCAAAGAGTAGCTGTTTACCATCGCTTCGCTGGAAAGCACACGCGTGGCAAGCTGCTCTGCCGACATTTCGAGCGAGAAAACGCAAACGGTTTTGTTTTCCGCTTTTGCCACGTTCGTGGCAATATTAAGCGCAAAGCTCGTTTTACCCATACCCGGGCGCGCGCCGAGAATGATAAGGTCGCCGGGGCCCATGCCGACAATGGTTTTATCAAGCCCTTCGTAACCCGTGGGCGTACCCATAGCGGCTTTTCTGTTTTTCGTTATAAGGTCAAGGCGCGCATACATTTGCTGAATAGCCTCTGCAAGAGGGGTAAATGCGCGCACCTCGTTGCCGTGGGCAACGTCGAAAATCTTCTGCTCCGCGCTATCCACAAGGAACTGTATATCGCCCTGCTCTGAAAACGCTTCCTCGCGTATTTCGTCGGCGGCGTTTATAAGGCGGCGGAGCGTGCTTTTATCCTTGACTATTTTTGCGTAATCGCGCACGTTTGCGGCACTCGGCACTATCTGCGCTATGATTTTTATATATTTTTTGCTTTCTTCCTCGTTATAGATTCCGCGCTTCACAAGCATATCTATAAGCGTTACGAGGTCGATTTCTCTGTTTTCCGCAAAAAGGTCGCGCATGGCGGAAAATATTTCCGAGTGCTCGGAAAGGTAGAAATCTTCCGCGTTTATAATATCCGTTACCTCGGTAAATCGTTCGGGGTCGATAAGTATCGAGCCCAGCACAGATTGCTCTGCCTCAAGGGCAAAGGGCATATTCTTTTCTGCTTCTGCCATGTTATCCTCCTCTTCGCTTTCTTGCAAGAAAGCTCGGCAAAGAACTTTCCTCAAAAATATTTTGATTTATTGAAATAACATTATATCAGCTACCCTACATAAGGGAGGCTTGCAAAACGCCGTTTTCACTGCGTTACGGAAACCGTGATTTTGCCGATTATATCTGTATAGAGCTTTACCTCAAGGATATAAACGCCGAACGCGCGAATGGGAAAATCGAGCGTGATTTTGCGGCGGTCAACCTTGATTTTGTGCTGTTTTTCGAGCGCTTCGGCAACGTCCTTTACAGTTACAGCGCCATATGTTCTGCCATCTGCACCGCCCTGAACCTTTATATTTACCGTTACGTTTTTGAGCTTTTCGGCAATATCCTGCGCCGCCTTCTTTTCAAGCTCTATGCTGTGGCGCTTTGCATCTTCCTTGCCCTTCATTTCCGTGAGAACCTGGTTATCTGCGGGAACGGCAAGCTTTTTGGGGAAAAGGAAATTGTTTGCATATCCGTCGGATACGTTTATAACCTGACCTTTTTTGCCCTGACTTTTTACATCTGTAAGAAGTACAACTTTCATTTTCTTTATCTCCTGAACTATGCTTTGCGGCAAATTTGCCGTGTTTTTATACTTGTACTAGAATATAGTAACATATATTAAAAATCAAGTCAAGATAATTAGCTTTATTTTTTTTGCCTTTTTCGCATTCATTTCAAAAAAACGGGAGAGCAAGTGCTCTCCCGTTTAATATTATTCTTCGTCGTTATCGTCTTTTTTAGATTTAGAGGACGTAACTGCGTTGAGTGTCATGGTAACGCCTGCGATAGCAGCAATTACTATGAAGATACCGAGCATACCCTGGCCCATGATGGAAAGGCTTGTGCCCATGTTATCGGCCGTGATCGTAAGACCTTGAGATGCGAAAAATTCAGCTATTGCGTTCATTATAGAAATCTCCTTTCAAAATCAAACGGGGATAACACCGGAAGCCGCCATGTTAAGGATCATACCGCCTGCGATAACGGAAGCGATCTGACCGGAAACGTTAACGCCTATCGTGTGCATAAGAAGGAAGTTGCCGGGGTCTTCTTCAAGGCCCATTTTGTGAATAACACGCGCAGACATCGGGAATGCGGAAATACCTGCCGCACCGATCATGGGGTTGATCTTCTTTTTAGAGAAGAGGTTGAGCAATTTTGCGAAAAGCACACCGCCCGCTGTGTCGAACACGAAAGCGAAGAGGCCGAGACCGATGATAAGAAGCGTACCGAAGCTGAGGAACTTGGAAGCTTCCATCTGGGATGCGATTGTAAGACCGAGGAAGATTGTAATAAGGTTTGCAAGCACGTTCTGCGCCGTATCGGAAAGGCTGTTGAGCACGCCGCATTCGCGGATAAGGTTACCGAACATAAGGAAACCAACGAGCGCAACGGAGGAAGGAGCAAAAAGACCTGCGATAACCGTGATAACTATGGGGAAAAGAATTCTTGTAAGCTTCGTAACCTCTTTGGGCTCGTAAGGCATACGGATCATACGTTCCTTCTTGGTTGTCATAGCCTTGATAACGGGGGGCTGAATGATAGGAACGAGCGCCATATACGAATATGCCGCAACCATTATGGCGGGAACGTAGTTAGAGCCAAGCTCCTGCGAAACTACGATAGCCGTGGGGCCGTCTGCCGCACCGATAATACCGATGGAAGCAGCGTCTTTAAGGTCGGGGAAGAAGAAGGATGCAACGAAAATGGTGAAGAAGATACCGAACTGAGCCGCCGCGCCGAAGAACATAAGCTTCGGGTTGGAAAGAAGGGGGCCGAAGTCGATCATCGCACCGATACCGATGAAGAGGATAAGGGGGAAAAGCTCGTTGGCAATACCTGCGTTGAAGAGCGTGGTAAGGGGGCCTTCGTGACCGATAGCGCCGGATGCGGGAAGGTTAACGAGAATAGCGCCGAAGCCCATGGGAAGAAGAAGCGTAGGCTCCATTTCTTTTTTGATTGCGAGGAAAATAAGCACGCCGCCTATTATCCACATTACTACCTGCTGCCAGGTAAGCTCAGTGAAATACTGAAAAAAGCTGCTGATAAAATTCAAAAAAAATCACTCCTGTTCTTAATTTGGGCTTGAGCAGCAACAAAAAAAGACCATTGCCACAAACTATGTGCACAAAAGTCTTGCCGTTTAATTCTCCGGCAAGATGCAATTGCACCCGAGATGATGCCATGAGAAACGCGCAAAAATGCCGCCGGCTACTCCCTTTTTATCTACATTTTTTATTGTATCATTTTATTACGGGTTTGTCAATAAGAAATTAAGAAATTGTTACTAAATCTTTGTTTTTTCACTTTTTTAAACAAGGGGGATTTCCATTTTATGGTTTTGTGTCAGACTGGTAAAAAGTATACTTACACATAACCGCCGCGCGGGCTTTCGCCGCGAAAATATTTTTGCTTTGGGCAAAGACTTTTTTTGCGTTTCACTTGACAAGCGCGCAAAAAATGTGTATAATAGTACCGTTCACAATTTCATATAGGGATATAGCCAAGTCGGTTAAGGCACAAGACTTTGACTCTTGCATTTCGTTGGTTCGAGTCCAACTATCCCTGCCATGATGAGTGTCTGATTTAGATGCAGGCACGAAAAAACGAGAAAAGCGGAGATTTCGAGAGATTTCTCCGCTTTTTTCGACTCTGAAGTTTTTCGAAATTTTGTAGATGCATTTCGGGCATTTCGGGTCTGTAGACAGATTCGAACCAGCGAAATGCAT
>JAFTNI010000196.1 GCA_017451975.1 Clostridia bacterium | reverse complement strand
ATTAAGGACCGTCGAGGACGCCGGTCCCTACAAATTGTAATCTTCCTTATGAGAAGGAGCCCAAAAGGAAAGGATTTTTGTTAACCGTATTAATAGTAAGAGCCTGCGTATATGCTCCAGATAATGCCGGCTATAAGCAAGCCTACGCCCGCAACGAGAAGCGGTATAGCCAAGCCGAGCACACTCCACGTGAGTATTGCAAGGGGGGTAAGCAATGTGCCCGCGCCGAGAACAATAAATATCCATGCAAATTCAGAATCTTCGGTTATTTTAAGGTAAACCGTTGCTATAATAACGCCGAGTGAAATGCCTACTGCATATTTGAGCGCATGCATCGTAACGAAAGCGCAAGGGATAAGAATTACGCAGGCAACAAGCTCTATTATGTTCATTACGAACTGAAGCCCCGTATCGGTATCGCTGAAACGCCTTGTAATAATGCCCAATATCATATTGAGTATAATACCGCCCGCAACGCCTATAGACCAATGAATGCCGCCCTTAACCGTAAACGCAACCACCACTGCGCCGATGATTATCGCAAGCAAAGCAAATATATTGCTGCCCACCCATATTTTCTTTTTGATAACGGCAGGGTCCCTTTCGCATATAAGCTCAAAGCCGTTGTAGCGCGTATAGCGTCTGTACTGTGCCATTTTATTTGCATACGTCTGGTAAGCAGAGGCAAATTCATCTTTCGTTCCCGAATAGGTTATCTGGAGCCCGTTGCGCCAGTCGAAGGCTTCTTCGCCTATAGACGTTACGTTATCGTAAATTTTAACCTTTTCAAGCGCTTTACAGCCGCCGAATGCGCGGTCGCCTATGCTCACAACAGAGCGCGGAACGGTTACAGAGCGCAGCGCCGTGGAGTTAAACGCCTCTGCGCCGATTTCCATAAGGCCGCTTGGCAAAGCAACGCTCTTCAGGCTTTCACACTGAGCAAAAGCGAGGTCGCCTATTTTCGTAACACCTGCGTGGAACTTGACGGAAGCAAGCCTTTTGCACATATAGAACGTGTTCGCCTCTATTTCGGTAACACCCCCGGGTATTTCAACGGAAGCAAGCTTCACACAGCCCGAAAAAGCGCCCTTTTCTATTTTTGTAACGCTTGCGGGAATTTGAATTTTCGCAAGGTTCGGGCAATCGCTGAAGTTGGATTTCGCAATTTCCGTAACGCTTGAGGGGAGCACTACCCTTGCAATATCGTTTCTGCCCGAGTAATCCTTCAGCTTCTGCGTGCCGTAGGCAATGGTTTCCTTGCCGCCGCTGAGGAAGGATATATAGCCGTCTTTATTCTCCGCGTCGCCCGCTTCTTTTTTGGGTTCTGCGGTTTTTGCGGGCTTGCTTGCGGCTGATTTCGTGGGCTTAGATGATTTTGCGGTGGAGGCGGGCTTTTCTTCAGCATCTTCGCCGCCGTAGCAAACGTCGTTTATAAGGTCTGCCTCCGTGCTTTCGGTATATATCTGCGGGTGCAGCTTCTTAAGCCCTGCGGGGAGCTTTGCATAGAGGTTTTCGTTCTCGTTGCCGAGAATGTATATGTAAAGGTTTTTTCTGTGCTCATTGCTGCCGTCGTTATCCATATGTATCCAGCGTTCCCATTCGCTTTTTACCCAAACGCTGTTCATATATTCCGTGCGGCTGCCGATAAGGAGCATTTTTTTACTTCTCAGCAAATTACGCCATATTTCCATATCGGAATCTATTGTATTTTTCAGCGTAACGTAGCTGAAAAATACGCTTTTGCCCTCTTCACGGAGCTTGCCGTAAAGCTCGCACGCCTTTTCATAATCCTCTGTAGTGCCCTTTACGTGCGGGTTATTTGCCGTAGTTTTGCTTATTTTTACGCAAAGGAAAACGTCGTTTTCCTTATTGCTTACGTCCTCTTTGAAAATGCCGAATGCGCGCTCTATCTGCTCTGCCTGCTTCTGGTAAAGCGCCTTGCGCTCTGCGTCATTTCCCAGGAGCTTCATAATCTCTTGGTATTCCTCTTCCGCAGTAAAAGCGCCGTCCTTGTAGCCATAGTTCGGGAAGCAATATATAGGCTCGATTTCGCCCATATAAAAGCCCTTTACGAAAACTATGCCGTAGCGCGCAAGAAGCAAGCCCCAGCGCGAATCTATACTTTCGGGGTAATCTCTGATTACGTCGGAGAATATTGTTTCTGCCGCCGCAAAATCGTAGTTTTTGAGCGTTTCAAAACCGATAACCGCGCGCGTTT
The DNA here is from genome assembly GCA_017451975.1 of Clostridia bacterium. Lineage (GTDB taxonomy): Bacteria > Bacillota > Clostridia > Oscillospirales > CAG-272 > UMGS731. Next base: position 7,719 of record JAFTNI010000196.1, on the reverse strand, counting down.
CGCCGCCCGTGGGGTTTTCGCGGTACGCCCTGCCGCAACATTTACAAATATATTCGCTTTCGCGAATTATGAAGGAGCTTCTCGTTGCGTTGCCGCAATAACCACACTCCAAAGTTACAAAATCACTCATATATTTCTCCGTTTTTGTTTATTTGTATTAAGTAGTCAACCAAAAATAAGATATATAACGCCGCCAATAATTCCGACTATCACAATAAGAAAAATAAATGCTAGAACGGACAAAGGGTCAAATATCAATCCAAGCAATGCCAAAACAAACGCAACGGCATAAATAAAAGCAAACACCCAGCTTAAGTCAAACTTTTTAATAATCGCAGTATAGATTGTCGATATAAAACCTCCAAGGACAATACCAAACGCATATATCAAAAGAGTTTCATAACTTAACGACACAAAAAACAGTATCGCAAACGAAATCAGCTCTATCACATTAAGTGCTGTGTGAAAGGCTTCATTACTCGGTTTCAAAGCAGCTCCTATTGTGATATTCAGTGCCAGACCGCCCGCTATAGCTATACACCAATGAAGTGAGCCTTTTACAGTAATGGAAACCGCAGCCGTAGCCGCCACAAGCACGATAATAGCCAGAACAAACACCGCTATCTTTATATTAGATTTGATGGTTGAAGCATCTTTTTTACAAATAACCTTTGAATAATAAATCCCGGTCTTATTGGCTCGGTTAAAATCATCTCGCTCACCTGAATATACTATTTTCAAATTTCTATCGAAAGCATCTGCGCCTATAGAATCAACCGTGTCCGTAAGCGTAACCCCCCCAAGCTTTTCGCAAACGGCAAAAGCACGCTCACCTATTGTCAAAACAGACCTAGGTATGCATACTCTTTTTAGCCCCGTAGAATGGAAGGCCTCGTCGCCTATAGTGTCAAGTCCTATTGGCAAATCGATGCTTTTAAGGCTTTTGCAAAGCATAAACGCGCCCGCGCCTATTTTCTGCAGGCCTTTCGGGAGCTTTACCTTAGAAAGCTTTTTGCACATATAGAAGGTCTGCGGTTCTATTTCCGTAATACCTTCGGGAATTTCAACGGAAGTAAGCTTCGCACAGCCCGAGAAAGCGCCCGCTTCTATCCTTGTAACGCTTTTCGGAATATATATTTTTTCAAGGTTTGCACATTCACTGAAGTTCACTTTTACAATTTCCGTAACGCTTTCGGGTAGCACAACGCTTACAATATCTCTTCTTTCCGAATAAAAATCCAGGCTTTCACCGAAAGGAAGTTCTTCTTTTTTGCCGTTCAGAAGCTCTATATATCCGCTTTTGCCCTTCGGCTTTCTTTCGGGCTTCGGCGCGGTTGCAGCGGGAGCTTTTTCGGGCTTCGGCTTCGGTTCCGCCTTCGCTTTCTTTGCCTGTGTTTGCTTACCGCCTTCGCATATATCGTTCATAAGGTCGGCTTCCGTGCTTTCGGTATATATCTGCGGGTGCAGCTTTTTGAGCCCTGCGGGGAGCTTTGAATAAAGGTTATCGCTCTCGCTGCCAAGCACGTATATGTAAAGGTTCTTTTTGTGCTCGTCGCCGCCCGCGCTGTCCATATGCACCCAGCGCTCCCATTCGCTTTTCACCCAAACGCTATTGAAATATTCTGTGCGGCTACCGATAAGAAGCATTTTCTTGCTCCTTATCATGTTGCGCCATATTTCCATATCGGAATCTATGGTGTTTTTAAGCGTAACGTAGCTGAAGAATACGCGCTTGCCGCGCTCGCGCAGCTTGCCGTAAAGCTCGCAAGCCTTTTCGTAATCTTCTGTTCTTCCGTTTGCAAACGGGTTATTTGCCGTGGTCTTGCTTATTTTAACACAAATGAAAACGTCGTTCTCTTTTTTGCCGATATCGCTTTTGAAGGTTTCAAAGGCGTTTTCTATCTGTTTTGCCTGCGCCCTGTAAATTTCAAGCATTTTGCCGTCGTGCGCAAGCAGATTTTCTATTTCTCTGTATTCTTTTTCCGCAGTAAACGTTCCGCGCGTATAGGCATAATTCGGGAAGCAGTATATAGGCTCAACTTCGCCCATATAAAAGCCTTTTACAAAAACTATGCCGTAGCGCGCAAGAAGCAAGCCCCAGCGCGCTTCAATGCTTTCGGGGTATTCGCTTATAATATCCGAAAAGATATTTTCTGCACCCTCGAAATCGTAGTTTTTGAGCGTTTCAAAGCCGATAACCGCGCGCATTTCGCCGCCCGTGGGATTCTCGCGGTACGCCCTGCCGCAACATTTGCAGATGTACTCGTTTTCGCGAATTATAAAGGAGCTTCTTTCCGTATTACCGCAATAATTACACTCCAAAGTTACAAAATCACTCATACAGTTCTCCGTTTTTGTTTATTTATATTATTTTAACATACAAAAATATCCTTTTCAAGTATATTGGCTCAGTTTTTTGTACTTTATGGCAAAAAAGTGCGTTTTACCGCACTTTTTCGTATTCGTAAAGCCTGTACATCTTTTTTGCAAGCGAGCCGCCGTATACGTGGCTGAAAATGAATTTTTCGGCGCCGCGAAGCTCCGCTTTTTTCTCTGTGGGTGTCATCTCCCTTTCGCATATAAAGCGCAAGCCCGTGCCCTCTGCCGCATCATCACCGCTGTCGATCCCGTAAACCGAGGTTACGCCAACGTCGTTTATCGGGTTCTTGTATTTAGAGGCTTTTGCGGCAAAAACCGTATAGCAATCCATAAGAAGCGCGATTTTTTCAAAGCGGCAGGCAAGGCGAGAAAGAAGCGCTCGCAAATCCTCGGGTGAAAAATACATGCTCACGCCCTCCATTATCACCACAGCGCTTTCGGCGGCGGGAAGCGCCGAAAGCCACTCTTCGCCGCGCACGTCGGCGCCGAGCATTTTGTAGCTTTCGCTTTCCGCAAAATATTTTTTTCTTTCTTCTATAACGTCGGGAAAATCCACGTCGTACCATGCGTTTGCCGCACCAACGCGCTCTGCCCTGGAATCCAGCCCACAACCCACGTGAATCACGAGTGCCTTGCCTTCGCGCGCGCATTTTTCGCTCACCCAACCATCAAACACGGCGGCGCGCATACCCATATAATACGCAAGCCACTTGGAGCGCGATTTGCCTTTAAGCGGGAAGCCCGCCTTTCCCCATATTTCCTCGGCTTTCTTATCGTTCAGAATAATTCCCTTGCGGCTGCAAAGCGCTTTGCCGTAAAGCGGGATATATAAAGTTTTATTTACCTCTGTCATAAAATTCAGCTCCTTTCGTGTGCCACTATCCTGCATTTTCTGCACCTGTAATCTGTAATAGCGCCCTGCGGCTCTTTCCATTCGCCGCCGCAGATGGGGCAAGCTTTTCCGTGCTTGCCGTAAAAACGGTAAATGTAGTAATACACAGGCTTGCCAAGCTCCTTTTCAAGCTTGCGGCATATTTCCATGCCCTTTTTATTTAGCCTGCTATCCACCTTCGACATCATTTTGTGAGCGCCCATTTCGCCTATATCCGTGGCATAGAAAAGCTTATCGTAAGCAAAATATACGCTTTTCCAGTTGCGTAATTCTTCTCTCGTTTCTTCGGAAAGCTCGGGTAGCAGGTAGTAAGGAATATTGCTCCAGCACTGCCCACAGCGAATTGGTGAAATATCCTCAAGATGCGGGAATATACAGAGAATATAGTCCTGCGCCTCTTCTCCTCCGCAAACACAATCCGTATAGCAAATATCTTCGCCAACGTACTCAAGCTCGGGCTCTTTTTCCAGTAACGAATAAAACTTTTCACGAAGCTTTTTTACGTATTTATCGTCATATTTTTCTTCCAAAGCATCTTTAAAAGGGGCTGTTATTCTCGCGACGTAGTGCGCACCCTGCTTACATATATTCTCCGTTTCGAAAATTATACGGTTCTTGCCCGAAAGCGCCGTGAAAAACGACGCCATAGTAACTTCAAAATCTTCTATAAAATCCTCGTCTTTCCTCGCAGGCATAAAAATCATATCGTAAACCGCCATAGGGGGTACGGCACATAAGCTTTCATCGTTCATAAAGATACACCTCTTTCCCAAAACTATAATATAATTATATCTTATACACACGCCCCTGTCAACAAAAACGCGAAATGCACTTGCTGTTTAAAAGAAAAGATGCTATAATAAAAACACAAAAATCTTTCGGAGGTTTTTATGAATAACAATTCCGTTATATGCAGGTTTATTGCAGAGCACCCCGAGGAATGGGAGGACTTGCTTTTAAAAGAGTACGGTATCAAGGTAAAAAAAGACGGGCGCTATGCAATTTTCAATTATAAAATAGAGTGTGATTTCGCAAACCCCATCGTGCAGGAGGCTCGCGGAATAATTATAGATTGCGAGTGGCTCGAGGTTGCGTGCTGGCCCTTCCGCAAATTCGGCAACCACAACGAAAGCTACGCCGACACTATCGATTGGGAAAGCGCGCGCGTTCTGGAAAAGGTAGACGGATCCATTATCAAGCTTTGGTATGATTTTGAAGCGGAAAAATGGCAGTTTTCCACCAACGGCAGCATACGCGCGGAAAAAGCGCCCGTAGACGATTACGAGGGCATTTATTTCGGCACGATAATTTCGCGCGCGGATAACTACGGCGAAATTCCTTTCGATAGGCTTGATAAAGAGAATACGTATATTTTCGAGCTTGTGAGCCCCGAAACGCAGGTTGTGGTAAATTACGGCTCTGCCTCGCTTTACCACATCGGCACGAGAAGTAACAAAACGGGCGAGGAATGCGAGCTTGATATCGGCATAAAAAAGCCCGCCTCATACCCGCTTGGCAGCCTTGAAGAGTGCCTTCACGCCGCGGCAGAGCTGAACCGAGGCAGCGGCGAAGATATTTCAAAGGAAGGCTTTGTGGTGGTGGATAAAAACTGGCACCGCGTAAAAGTAAAATCGCCCGATTACCTTATGATGCACCGCCTTGTACAGATAAACACACTTGCAAAGCGCGATTACATAGAAATGATAAGGAATAACGATGGTAAAATCGGCATCATATGCGAGGCAAACCCACACCTCCTTCCCTCCTTTAAATATTATGAATTCAAGCTTGCAGAGCTTAAATATCAGGCAGACAGAATAGGCGTTATTGCAAACAGCCTTTACCGTGAGTACGGCGGCGACCGCGGCGCCGTGGCAAAAATTATTCTGAAGCATAAGCTTGCCGCAATAGGCTTTCTTTGCATAGACCGCGGCAAAAGCGGCGGCGAAATACTCATGGGCTTACCCATAGAAAAGCTTGCAAAGTTTATACCAGATTACGAGCCCGAGGATATGTATTCGCTCTTTTTGGCAGATGGGAAATAAACGAAAAAAGGAACTGTGCAAAGTTCCTTTTTTCATTTATTTCATTAATTTTTTTCTCACGAGGAAATTATATATTTTCTTACCCTTCGGGAGCATCATAATATCCTCCTTCGAGAAGGCACGGGTAAGGAAAAGCGCCGCCGTGTAAAGCACTGCGGTTATAAGCACGGAAAGAACCGTCGCAAGCCTTTCGCTCGGCAAAATCCTTGCAAAAAGCAGGAAGGAGCCCACCGTCGCAGGCACGCAGCAAAGCATGGCAATAAGCGGCGGCAAAAACGCCTTGAATATGCGCGCGCTCAAATCGGTATGCTTTATGGCAAATATAAAGTTGAGCGCCACCATAACGAAGTAGCTTGCCGTAGTGGCTATCGGCGCGCCGATAAACCCTATGCCGGAAACAAGCACTATATTAAGTATCAGTTTAACCACTGTACCGCAGGTCATAGAAATAACGGGCAGGTTCTGCTTTCCGTAAGACTGAAGCACAGAGGAGCTTACGGTGAGCATAGCCATAAGGAACGTGCCCACGGAAAGAATAGAAAGGAAAGGCGCTGTATTTCTGATTATTTGCGCAGAATAACTGCCGCTGAAAAGCAAAGATATAACGGGGCGGGCAAGCACACCCATGCCTATAGAGCAAGGAATGGAAAGTATTGCCGCCATTTTGAAGGCAGAAAAAAGCGTAGATTTTGCATTTTCCCTGTTGCCCGAGGAAATGGCAGAGGCAAGCATGGGCGTAAGCGAAGTGGAAATAGGCACAATGAGCGCGTGCGGCAAGCGGTAAAGCGGCGCGGCAAGCGTCGTATAATCGCCGTAGAGCCCCATTCCCTCTTCCGTTCCCAGCGCCCTCATTATCGTGAAGGTATCTATCGTAGAGGTAAGCCCAAGCGCAAGCGAGCCGAGCGTAACAGGGAAAGCGATGGTAAGCATCTTTTTGCAAATGCTCCCCGCGCTATCCGAATTCATTTCGTCAAGCTCCACGCCAAGCGAAGAATAATCGGGCTTTGAAACACATTTCGTTATTATAAGAAAGCCCATGCCGAAAAGGTGGCCCATAACCACGCCGAGTATCGCCGCGGCGGCAGAAACCTCTGTGGAATACCCCTTAGTATAGGCATACCACGCAAGCAAAATGCCGAGCGCGCATTTGCCGAGAGCATCGAGAAACTCCGAAACGGCAGAGGGCATCATATTCTTATGCCCCTGGAAAAAGCCGCGTATGGAGCTTGAAACACATATAAGCAGAAGTATGGGTGCTATCGCCTGAATACAGTAAGGCGAATTATTGTTTTTATCTATAAGGTTTGCAATAAACTCTGCTCCGAAGTACATTATCGCAGAGCCAAGCACGCCGATGGTAAGAAACATCGTGACGGAAACGCGGAAGATGCGCTTGACCTCCAGCACTCTGCCCTTGGCGCGGCTACGCGAAACCATTATCGTCGTCGCTACAGGAAGCCCCGTAACGGCAACGGTATAAAACGTGGTGAAAATACTGTACGCCGAATTGAAATATCCCATGCCCACAGAGCCAAGGTAGCCCGCAAGCGGAATTTTGAATATAACGCCGAGAATTTTTTCTGCCATTCCCGCAAGTGTGAGAAGCAGAACACCCGTTATCATTCTCGGTTCTTTTTTCTTTGAGTTTGCCAAAATTTGCCTCCGGGTTTATCTTTTGTAAAATTCTTCTATCATTTTCGAAAAATCGTATTTGAGCTTTTCTTCGTCTATGGTAAGAAGCACGCCGTTTTCGTAAAGCACCTTGCCGTCTACCATAGTCATATATACGTTTCTTGCGCCCGCCGAGAAAAGGAAGGCATCGGCAAGCTCAAAATACGGCATTGTGTTTATATCGTCAAGATTAATAAGTATGAGGTCGGCAGGCGCGCCCTCGGCTATAACGCCCGCGCCCTTTCTTCCCTGCGCCTTCGCGCCGTTTACCGTTGCCATGGAAACGAAGGGCGCGGAAGAAAACTTCGCCGTATCGCCCGTGGTTCCCTTCTGCAAAAGCGCGGCAAGGTAAGCCTCTTTAAGTATATCTAGTGTGTTGTTGGAAGCAGAGCCGTCTGTGCCGAGCGTTATGTTAACACCTGCCTCATAAAGCTTGGTAAGCGGCATTATGCCCGAGCCAAGCTTCAGGTTGCTTGCGGGGTTATGGGCTACGCTCACGCCATTTTCTGCGAGTATTTTTATATCTCCATCGGTAACGTGAACGCAGTGCGCCGCCGTGGTATTCGCGCGGAAAACGCCTGTTTCAAGGAAAAATTCCGCAGGAGTTTTTCCGCCGCGGCGCGCCATGCCCTCTGCGTGCTCCTTCGCCGTTTCGGAAAGGTGAATTTGCATACCCAGGCCGTTTTCGCAAGCGTAATCGGAAGCGTAGCGGCAGGTGCTTTCCACTGTGGT
>JAFTNI010000195.1 GCA_017451975.1 Clostridia bacterium | reverse complement strand
TCGAACCCCTGACCTCTAGCGTGACAGGCTAGCGTTCTAACCAACTGAACTACCGGGCCAAATGGTGGGAACAATAGGGCTCGAACCTATGACCCTCTGCTTGTAAGGCAGATGCTCTCCCAGCTGAGCTATGCTCCCATTACGCCGCTTTGCCTTGCGAAGGGAACTAGTATATAATAAACATTCACTTTTGTCAATACTTTTTTGAAAGTTTTTTCAAAGTTTTTTCGTATATTGATACGCTATTCTCTCACTGCCGTTTTCAACGTGGATTATGCCGCACGGCACAAATCCGTTTTTGGCAAGCATATTCTGCATCGTGATATTATCTCTGTGCGTGTCGGCGCGCACATTGCCGCTATGCTCTTTGCAAAAATCGAGCGCCGCCTTGCCTATGCCGCGCACATAGCCGTCGCTTGCCATGCGGTGCATCACGTTGTAGGGCTCGTCGTCTGGCCAAGCGCCCGCCTCTATCACGGCATAGGTAGGGTCTGCACCCTCTATAAACGCGAAAACACCGTGCGCCTTTCCGCCTTCAACGCAAAGGTAAAGGTTGCCGTTTTCAATATCCGCGCGGACTATCTCCTCCGGCGGGTACGTGCCGCCCCACTGCGTAGGGTTGCCGTGTGCGCTCATATATTCTCGCGCCGCCGCATATATGCGGAGAACTTCTGCCAAATCACCTATACTCGCTTTTTTTATATTCATACATTTACTCCTCGTCTGCCACGTGTTTTTCCTTTTTTCCGTCGCGGTTTACGTAATATCCGTCTACTATTTCTCTGAATCCGCCGCCGAAATACCAGCCTTTCGCCTCTACAAATTCAATAAAAGCGGCGCAAAATTCGTCCATTGTCATTTCCGCGGGCACTTCAACACAACCGTTTATCTCTATTTCCTTTCGCATATTTACTCCTTGTGTAATTTTTCAAAATATCATATCGCACGCATCTTTTATTCCGCAAATGCCGAAATAACGCGCTTCAAGCGGCAGCCAAATTTTAAGAAAGTTTTCGTATTGCCACGGCTCGCATCGCTCGCGCAGGCGCGCAAGCTGTGTGCCCTTTTCCACTGTGAGCATTATTTTTATATCGTAATTATCCCTGAAATACTGTGAAAGCGAATATACCCCCTCCACAATAACGAGAGGCGAAGCGCCCACTTTCACGGTTTCCGTCACTCTTCCGAGCGAACAATCGTACTTGCCGTAGGAAAACGGCGCGCGCGAATTTATAAAGGGCAAAACCTCGGCGGCAAAACGCTCGCGGTCTATGTTGCCGTCGGGCTCGGCAAGGCGCTCCGCCGTTTTTCGCTCACGCGGCAAAAAGAAATCGTCCATATGAACCACCTCTGCGCCGTACTTTTCCGCAAGAAAGCCCGCAAGAGTAGTCTTGCCCGAAGCCGCTGCACCGTCTATGGCAAGCACCGTGCGCTCGCACCGAGCAAGCTCCGCTTCTATTATATCAAATAAAGGCTGAAACCTTGAAAAATCCATAAAATCACCGCCAAAAGGTCTTTTTATTATAAGATTACCGCAAAATGCACAAAAAGTCAATAAACTTTTCGTTAAGATATGTAAAAATAATTCTTGATTTTTTGTAAAAAGTGTTGTATAATATAAAGCGTAGTTTCGCCGGTGTGGTGGAATTGGCAGACGCGCCGGACTCAAAATCCGGTGGTAGCGATACCATGCGGGTTCGACCCCCGCCACCGGCACCACAAAAAAAGAGCCTTTTGTCTTGCAGACAAAAGGCTCTTTTTTTGAATGAAGCGCGCCTGCGGCGCATGAAAAATGAAGCAGGGCTTCGCCCTATGAAGTGTGCCTTCGGCATATAAGAATGTGCAAGGCAAGTTCGCTTCCCGCGGTACCCACCCCACTTCCATATATTGTGCGTTGTGGAAATGACACACCTTATGTTACAATAAATACAGGAAACAGATATGTTTTCATAATTTATTACGAAGAGGTGAACCGATTGAAAAAATTCATTTTTTGTTTATGCTTCGTCTTTGCGCTTTTCGCGTTCACGCCCGCACGCGCGGCAAACGCGGCAGAGGTTGACGTATACGTAAACAACAAAAAGCTTGTAACAACCGACACTCCGAGAATTATAAACAGTACCACGTACGTTCCCCTGCGCGCTATGTGCGAGCTTTTCGGCGCGAGCCAAATTTCGTGGAACGACGGCACGAAAACCGCAACAATAACGGCGCGCGGCATTAAAATTTACATCACGCAAGGCAATACGTACATAACCGCAAACGGGCGCTACTTTGCTTCGGGCGAGCCCGTAAGAAACATTGAGGGCAGGCTCTACGTTCCAGTGCGCCTTATAGCATCGGCTTTTGCAAGCACGGTGAAATGGGATGGCGCGAGCTATACCGTAAGAATAAGCGATAGCGGCAAAGCCCCCGCTTCGGGCGATAGCTACTACGATGCAAACGAAGTATATTGGCTTTCGCGCATAATCTACGCCGAAAGCGGAGCCGAGCCCTTCCGCGGCAAAATAGCCGTGGGCAACGTAGTGATGAACCGCGTGGCAAGCGCACAGTTCCCAAATAGCGTTTACGGCGTTATTTTCGATAAAAAATACGGCACGCAGTTTTCGCCCGTGGCAAACGGCAGTATTTATAAAACGCCAAATGCCGATTCCATCATAGCGGCTAAAATCTGCCTTGAGGGCTACTCGCTTAACAATAAAGTTCTCTACTTTATGAACCCGCGCCTTGCTGCGAACACGTGGATTTCCAAAAACCGCCCCTACGCCTTCACAATAGGCACGCATAATTTTTATTATTGAGAATAAAAGCCAAAAGCCGAAGGGTTTCCCCTTCGGCTTTTGGCTTTTTACAGCAAACAAAACATAAAACATTCAAGATGTGGATTTTATTTTGTAATAAATTATTTTACCAATTCTGCCAAAGCAGCCATTGCTTCAGCGTTGTTGTACAAGAAGTGACCGGATTTGTATTCATTACGGTCAGCAACTTTTACAACGTTTTTACCGTATGTATTGCCGCTGAAATTGAGCACGCCTTTAAAAGTATCAATATTCTGAGGACCTGTCATACCGTCATGGAAGTAAACCACGCCGTTGGCAGAAGCAACGTTGTTGTTTGTGAAGTTAATCTTCAAACCTGCAAGCTCGTCTATATCAGGATCAGACTCATAGTCGCCGCTATCATAGTTGGAAATCTGAACGCAGTTGTAAGCGCTGCTACCTGTTTTCAAAGCAAATGTGCTGTTTGTGATATTAACGGTTGTGTTTTCCCAGTCACTGACGTGAATGCCTCTTTCGCAATTGATAAATTCGCAACCGTCTATAGTTACAGTAGAAGCATTAACACCTTCATTTTCAGGCTGCAATATAATTGCAAAACCACCAATATTAACAAATGTGCAATTGGTAAATGTAATGTTAGCAGCATTTCCGCGAACCTGCGAGAATGCGATGTAGTTAGTAAATACGCAATTTACATATTCCAAAACAACACCGTCAGCATAAGAATTGGAACCCTGACCAATACCAACAGGATTTAGTACGTTCGTGTATGTTATTTTTGTGAATTTACCTGCATCGTCTTTTTCTTCAACTGTATTTGTTGTGTTGCTTGCGCTTACAGTTGTAGCACCTTCGGAGCCTGCAAAGCCTGTGCCAATGATTGTGCCGTTAGTAACTGTTACGTTGGCGTTACCGTTAACTGTGCAAAGGTTTTTGTTAAGGTCCAAAGTATATGTGCCGTTTGCAAAAGCGCTATCGAATTCAACCTGGCTGTCGATAGTGTCAACAGCATAGTAATGTGTAATACCCTCAACCATAGATGTAGCGTGGTCGTTGTACACTGTCCAAAGCTTATCGAGAGTTACATCTGCATTTTCGGGATATACAACAGCGTTTTTGTTATCCAAAAGATAGAACTGATTGCTTTCTTTGGAATAGCAGTAATGGTCTCCTTTAGAGTAAGGTACCATTTTTTCGTAGCTGAAGCCATTGGAACGAAGATATGCCATTACGCCGGAAATATCTTTGTCTTCTCCCGTTGCTTCATACATAGCAAGATTTGTATTCATGTTTCTTATCATCTGCTTATCTGCAGAAAGGTTCGCCTTTGCTACCAAACCCGCAAACGTGGGGATAAGAACAGCGGCGAGAATTGCGATAACCGCAATTACGATTACAAGCTCTACTATTGTAAAGCCTTTTTTGTTTGTGTTTTTCATCGTTTTTCTCCTTTGTAAAATTTTGTAATGTGTTTTATGTTTTTATGCCCAAGGGGATTTAACGCAGTTCCTCTAATATGACAATAGATGAACCATTTTCTGCTTTTCCCTCTTTCACGGCTTGAAAATACGCTGTTTTTAACAAAGTTTCTTAAAAATTATTGACAAAACGATAAAAAAGGCTTATA
>JAFTNI010000194.1 GCA_017451975.1 Clostridia bacterium | reverse complement strand
TTTCCCGTGGTGTTCGCGCACCCATAATCAAAAGCAGTGATGATATCGTTAAAATCGTTACTGATTCTGTTCTTGAAGCTTCTAAAGATGCAGGATTTGAAATCAGAAACAGAGATATCGTTGCTATGACAGAAGCAATCGTTGCTCGCGCGCAGGGTAACTACGCAACAGTAGACGATCTTGCAGCAGACGTCAAAGCAAAATTTGGCGGCGAAACAGTAGGTGTTATTCTTCCTATTCTCAGCCGTAACCGTTTTGCAATCTGCCTTCGTGGCATCGCAAAGGGCGCAAAGAAAGTCGTTCTTATGCTTTCCTACCCCTCCGATGAAGTTGGCAACCACCTCGTTTCTCTCGATACTCTCGACGAAAAGGGTGTAAATCCCTATAGCGACGTGCTTGATCTCGCAAAATACCGTGAGCTCTTCGGTTATGAAAAGCACACGTTTACGGGCATCGACTATGTTGAATATTACGAAACTCTCATTAAAGAATGCGGCGCAGAAGCCGAAATCATATTTGCAAACGACCCTCGCAAGGTTCTCGCATACACAAAGAACGTTCTCACTTGCGACATTCACACAAGAGCGAGAACAAAGAGAATCCTCAAAGCCGCAGGCGCAGAAATCGTTTACGGTCTTGATGATATACTCAGCGCTCCCGTAAACGGTAGCGGATACAACGAAAACTATGGTCTTCTCGGCTCCAACAAAGCAACTGAGGACCAGATTAAGCTCTTCCCCCGCGATTGCCAGCCCGTAGTAGACGCTGTTCAGAAGAACATCTTCGAAGCAACAGGCAAGGTTGTTGAGGTTATGGTTTACGGCGACGGTGCTTTCAAAGACCCCATCGGTAAAATTTGGGAGCTTGCAGACCCGGTTGTTTCCCCCGCATACACAGCAGGTCTTGAGGGCACGCCCAACGAGCTTAAGCTCAAATATCTCGCAGATAACGAATTTGCAGGTCTTACAGGCGAAGAACTCAAAGCCGCTATCAAAGAAAAGATCAAAGAAAAAGACGATAACCTTTACGGCACAATGGCTTCCGAAGGTACAACACCCAGAAGACTTACAGACCTTATCGGTTCTCTCTGCGACCTTACCTCCGGTTCCGGCGATAAGGGTACGCCTATCGTATATATTCAGGGTTACTTCGATAACTACACGACAGAATAATTTTAATCAAAAAATTTCACGCTCCTTTCGGGAGCGTGATTTTTTTCGTGAATCGCCCTTCACTTTCAACGTTTTCATTTTTTTAAAAACTCTCGCGGTATAAACTCATCTATATATTCCTCGGCATCCTCGCTATCGCCAAAATGCGCGTGTGTATCAGGAAGGATTACAGTGTATTCCTCCCAATATTTTGATTTTTCAAATTCTATTTCTATATGCTCGTCTTTATATGGATTTACGATAACCGCACTTTTGAGTTCTTTCGAAATTTCCACACGGTAATCTTTCATGTATTTACGCAAAAAATCCAACTCACCAAGATTCATTTCCGCAGCTTTTCTCACATGACCGTTTTCGTCGTATTTCAGCTTTTCAAGGTCGAAGCCGTATTTTCTTCCTATACGCGCGGCGATAATGCGCACCTTTGCAAAATCGCTTACGGCGAAAAGCGCGAAAAGCTCGCTTGCTTTTTCGGGAAGATATTTTTCGCAGAGTATTTCCGCCAAAAATTCCTTTTGATGTGACACTTTAGCCTTTTTAAAAATACTAATTATTGCGCGGAAGTTTTCTTCGTTTGCTTCAAGCGCACGAAGGGCATTTATCCCGTCTGTATACGGGTCTTTCAGCTCTCTTTCCACCCCTGCAAGCAAAATTTCCCTGTTTATTTTTATTCCAAGATCACCTATCATCATAAGCCCGTATGATGAGAAATATTCTTCGCCGGAAGCTATACTTTCTTCCAGCCACGGTATAAGCTCTGCGGACGCAGAGTGAGAGAATATTTTTTTGAACACATATAGCCTTCGGTATTTATCCTTGTGAGTCGTGTATTTTTTCATAAGCTCGTAAGCTTCGCGCGACTTGCACGCGGCAAGTTGATCGCACGCAAGCATAAATTTCTTCATCTCGCCGGAATCGAGCATTGCTTTGAGTGTTGTAAGCTGTTCATCAGTAAAAATCACATTTTCCATAATATCACCTTTTTTATTGATGTTTTAATTATAACATATTTAGGCTATTTTTGCAATAGACAAGCGTTTCAATATCAAAAACTGATTAATTTTATTACATTTTTCGCATTTGCAACCTTTGGTTGCTAAATTTCAAAGGCGACTTGGTTGCAAAAAAACGCCTTTCGCGCTATAATTATGCCATACCAAAACGAAAAGAGGTTTTCAGATGACTATAGGAAACAAGATATTTGAGCTGCGCAGCGCAAAAAATTTATCGCAAGGTGACCTTGCGGGGCTTTTGGAGGTATCGCGCCAATCTGTTTCAAAATGGGAAACAGACGGTGCCGTGCCCGAGCTTGACAAGCTCATAAAAATGTGCGATATTTTCGGTGTAACGCTCGACGAGCTTGCGGGCAGAAGCACTGTAAAGAAAGCCGAAGCCCCCCCCACCGAAAAAAGCACGGCTTTTACACCGCAAAAGCTCGCGGGGTGCATATTGCTCGCAGCATCGCTTTTAGGGGGCATACTTGCTTTTATTTTTGCAGAACACGGCGAGGAATTTTACGTTATTTTTCCGTTTATTGTTGCCACACTTGTATGCGCCGTTCTCTGCCTCTGCCTTAGGGAGCACGCAGGTTATTGGTGCGTATGGGTAGTATTGGCACCAATAAGCCTGCTCACACCGCGCATGGTCAGGTTGCCTTTACTGAGCGGTATCGTGATTATTCAAATATTGATTTATATTATTATGGCTTATGTGGCAAATAAAATTTTCACACCTTTGCAACAAAAAGCAACTAAACAAAAAAGCTTGCGCCTGGCAGTTATGTGGTGCATTTCCGCAGCATCATATATATTCGTGCTGTTTTTCGCGCTTTCTTCGGAAATCGCGTTTTCATGGTTTGCACTTTGCTTTTTGAATTTCACCGTATATGCCGCTTTCGCTTTGCTTATAACGTATACGGTACGATATATAAAATCAAATAACGAAAAATAAATATGAAAGACAGCTTCATTTTTTTGTGTGGCTGTCTTTTTTGTATTGAAAAACACTTTTTTCTATGCTATAATATACCCATTACGGAAAAATTAACGAAAGGAGGTTTCATTTTGAGAAAAAAGCTTACCATTGGCATACTCGCGCACGTCGACGCAGGCAAAACAACGCTTTCGGAGGCGCTGCTTTACATTTCGGGCAAAATACGCAAGCTCGGGCGAGTAGACCATAAAAACACCTTTCTCGATACGAACGAAATAGAGCGCGAGCGCGGTATAACTATTTTTTCAAAGCAAGCGCGCTTTTCAAGCGCAAATTGCGATTTTATTTTGCTGGATACCCCGGGGCACATAGATTTTTCCGCGGAAACGGAGCGCACGCTTGCCTTGCTCGATTACGCAGTGCTCGTTGTAAGCGCGCCCGACGGCGTGCAGAACCACACGCGCACGCTTTGGAACCTGCTTTCGCTTTACGGCGTGCCCACGTTTATTTTCGCAAACAAAACCGACATATGCATAAAAACCAAGGGCGAAATTGAAGCGGAATTTGCAAAAGCGCTTTCGCCCGCCTGCACGGCGTTTTTCGAAAACCAAACGAAGGCAGAGCTCGACGAAAAGCTCGCGCTGATAGATGAAGATTTTCTGGAAGCCTTCCTTTCCGGCGAAGAAATAGAAGAGGCTGAAATCGCCCGCCTTATAGCCGAGCGCCGCATCTTCCCCGTTCTTTTCGGCTCTGCGCTTAGAAATACGGGCGTGGATTTTCTGCTTGATACACTCGACAGATATACCCTTTCGCCCGTTTACGGCGAGGAATTCGGCGCAAAGGTTTACAAAATAGCGCACGCCGCAGGCGCGCGTATTACTTATATGAAAATAACAGGCGGCGCGCTTTCCGCGCGTGATGAGCTTGTATACACCGCGCAAAACGGCAAGCGCTATGCCGAAAAAGCTTCGCAAATACGCCTTTACTCGGGCGAGAAGTTCGAGCAGACAGATACCGCAGAGGCAGGCGAAATCTGCGCCGTGCTCGGCCTTTCCGCCACCTATGCGGGCGAGGGGCTTGGCTTTGAAAGCGACGGCGCAAAGCCCGTGCTTGAGCCCGTGCTTTCCTACCGCATAAATTTGCCCGAGGGGTGCGACCCCGTGGCGTATTACCCCAAGCTAAAGGAGCTTGAGGAGGAAGAGCCCTCGCTCCACCTCTGCTGGAACGAGGCGCTTGTGCAAATAGAAGCACGGCTTATGGGCGAAATACAAACAGACCTTTTAAAAAGGCTTATTTCCGAGCGCTTCGGCGTGGCTTGCGAGCTCGACGCGTGCAAAATACTCTACAAGGAAAAGGCGGCGGCAAAATCTGTGGGCATAGGTCACTTTGAACCCCTGCGCCACTATGCCGAGGTCGTGCTTATGCTGGAGCCTGCGCCGAAAGGCACGGGGCTTACCTTTGAAAACAGAGTGCCCGAAAACTTTATAGAGCAAAACTGGCAAAACCTTATACTTTCGCATCTTTACGAAAAGGCACACAGGGGCGTAAGCACGGGCGCTTTGCTTACCGATACGAAAATAACCTTACTTGCGGCAAAGGCGCACCAGAAGCACACCGAGGGTGGCGATTTCCGCGAAGCGGCGCTCCGCGCCGTGCGCCACGGGCTTATGCGCGCAGGCTGTACCCTTCTGGAGCCATACTACAATTTCCGCCTTGAAATCCCTACGCCGAGCGTGGGGCGCGCTATGAGCGACCTTCAGGCACGCTTTGCGGAATTTGAAACCGATTCTGCCGACGGCGAATTCACCGTTATATGCGGCAGAGCGCCCGTCGCCACGCTTCACGATTACACGCGCGAGGTGCTTTCGTATACGCGCGGCACGGGTAAGCTTTCCTGCACCTCGGGCGGTTACGAGCCCTGCCATAACGCCGAGGAAATTATAGCCGCCGCGGCGTATGATGCCGAAGCAGACCTTATAAACCCGCCGCATTCCGTTTTCTGCGCGGGCGGTGCAGGCTACCTCGTGCCGTGGCAGGAGGTAGATGAGCACAAGCATATAGATATAGACGTTTCGCTCGATTCGGGAGAGCCAATTGTGCCACGCGCATCAAGCGTGAAGAATAAATACAACCTTTCCGACGACGAACTGGAGGCGCTCATGCTCCGCGTTTTCGGCCCGATAAGAAGAAAGCAGTACAGCGAGCAAAAGGTAATGTCCGCGGGCAAAAAAGAAAAAGCGACGAAAAAGCCTGCGACACCGCAAAAAAGAATGATAATAGTAGATGGCTATAACGTCATTTTTTCTTGGGAGAGCCTGAAGTCGCTCGCTGCAAAAAACCTTGAAGATGCGCGCGACCTGCTTATAGATACGCTGTTAAACTATTCCGCCTTCACCAAGCGCGAAATAGCGCTCGTTTTCGATGCCTACCGCGTAAAGCCGGGGCGCGGCTCCGATAGCTCGCGCGGCGGCTTCCGCGTTGTTTTCACCAAGCAAGACGAAACGGCAGACACGTTTATAGAAAAAATGATGCACGAGCTCGGCCCCAATTACAACGTGCAGGTTGTAACGGGCGATAGACTTTTGCAAATTTCCGCCGTTCACTCGGGCATAATGAGAACAACGGCAAAGGAATTTGAAGCAGAGGTGGCGCGTGTTGGCAAAGAGATAGCGGAATTTGCCGAAAAGCTGTCTGAAAAGAAAATGAACGGAAAACCTACGGTTATTTCGAAAAATTAACAAAAAATATATAGATTTTTCTCAATATATGTGATAAACTATTTTTAATATTAAACTGAAAAGGAATTATTTTTATGGAAACAAATAATATACAGCCCGAAGAGCTTTCTTTCGGCAAAAAAGCCGTGAAATGGCTCGATAACTTCTGGTACCACTACAAATGGCCCACGATAATAGCGGCGTTTTTCATAGCGGTTTTCACTATTTGCATAGCGCAGGCGGTAACGCGCTCGGAATACGATATGTACGTGCGCTACGTTGGTAACGCAGTTATAACGGAAACGCAATATAAGGATATGGAAAGCTCGCTTGAAAAAGCAGGCGGAGATGTAAACGGCGATGGCGAAAGCGCCGCAAACTTCGCTCAGGTACCCTACGTTTCCGCAGACGAAGAAAACCCCTATAAAAACGATATCAACGCGGGCGCGCGCGAAACCATGACGGGTATGATAGTTCAGCCCTATTATATCTATATTATGGATAAGGGCGCTTACGAGGTATTCAAGGGCGAAAACGTCTATACCCCTCTTAACCAGATTTTCACAGAAGACGTTTCCGATATCGCCTTCGACGAATGTGCTATCTACTTCAAGGAAACGGAATTTTATAAAAATTCCCCCGGCATGGAATGGGTAAAGGACGATACCGTAATCGTGCTGAAGGTAGCCCCCTTCGAATCTATCATAACCAAATCCAAGCGCGAAGCGGAAATAAGAGCTCATGAAGAACACAAAGAAATCTTCATTGAAATCGTTGGAAAATAATTCTAAAAAATTTTAAACTTTTTTTTAAAAAGGTATTGACAAATAAAAACATTTATGGTATTATGATTAAGCACTTGAGAGATGAAGTTGCTTGCGCGGGTGTAGTTCAGTGGTAGAACACCAGCCTTCCAAGCTGGTTATGTGGGTTCGATTCCCATCATCCGCTCCATAGTACATGTGCCTTTAGCTCAGCTGGATAGAGCAACTGCCTTCTAAGCAGTAGGTCGAGGGTTCGAATCCCCCAAGGCACGCCATTATATGGTGGGTATAGCTCAGTTGGTTAGAGCGCCAGGTTGTGGCCCTGGAGGTCGTCGGTTCGAATCCGGTTACCCACCCCACAAAAGAAAAGCATTTGCAAAAGCAAATGCTTTTTTGTTTTATTGCAATATGCTGCAATTTAAGGAAAACTTCGTTTAAACAAAAGAAAATCACACCTCGCGGTGTGATTTTTTTCATTCTTCGTCGTCTTTTTCGCCTTTATAGCCCTTGCCGCCCTTTTTCGGGGGAGCTAGCACTTTTACGTCCTCTGCAGGGTAAGAACGGAACGTTACGCTATCGTTATCGACAAACTTAACCCTTACAATACCCGTAAGTGGGGAAACCTCGGAAACATAGCCCTTGCCGTCCTTCGTGGAAACGGTGCTATCCAATTTCGGGAGCTTTTTAAGCTCCTCCTCGTAAAATTCGTGCTCGTAGCGCAGGCAGCACATCAATCTTCCGCAAGCGCCCGAAATCTTCTGGGAGTTGAGCGAAAGGTTCTGCTCCTTCGCCATCTTTATGGAAACCTGAACGAAATCGGAAAGGAATTTTTTGCAGCAGAATGGCAAGCCGCAAACGCCAAGCCCGCCTATGAGCTTTGTTTCATCGCGTATGCCTATCTGGCGAAGCTCTATTCTCGTGCGGAAAATAGAGGCAAGCTCCTTAACAAGCTCGCGGAAGTCTACTCTGCCGTCTGCCGTGAAGTAGAAAAGCAGCTTCGTGTTATCGAAGGTATATTCAACGTCAACGAGCTTCATGCCAAGGCCGAATTCTTTTATCTTTTTAAGGCATATTTCCTCGGCAACCTTTTCCTTTTCTTTGTTGGCTTTGTATCTTTCCGTGTCCTCTGCCGTCGCCTGGCGCACAACGGGGCGAAGCGGAAGCACAACGTCCTTTGCGGGCACTATTTTGTTTGCCATGGAAACTGTGCCGTATTCCATACCGCGCGCAGTTTCAACTATAAGCGCATCATCAACGCCCGCGCTTACGCCGCACGGGTCGAAATAATATGTTTTTCCGTGCTCCTTGAAGCGCACGCCCACAATTTCATATTCTGTTTTCTGTTCGTCTATAACAACCGTTTCAACGGGTTTTTCTTTATTTATACTCATAATTTATCACATCTTTCTTTAAGTTATACGCCAAAGATTTTCAGCCAGGTAAAAAGCAGAAAGCGCAAGGTTTGTATTGAAGTTCATATTCCCCTTCACCTCAGTAAGAAGCGCAAGCGCGGCAAGCGCCGTGCGCACGGAAAAAAGCGCCGCGTAATGCACAGCCGTATCGTCGTCCAGCATATCAAGCGGTATTTCCTCCGAGTTCTGCGCCGAAAGGATATCGCGGTAAAGTGCAGTCATATATTTCAGCATAAGCGAAAGCTTTTCGCCGCTATCGGCAAACGAGGTAAGTGCAGAAACAAACTCAAAATAGGAAACGCTTCTGTTCTTCTTTGAAAGCATTGCCGTAAGCTCCATGGCTTTCTTATATGCATCGTATTCGGGGTTTTCAGGGTTCAGAAGGTTTTCCACTGCGCCCAGCGCACCGCAAGACATTTTTACGGCGAAACTTGCCCTTTCTTCGTCAATATCGGAAAGCCCGCCCTTTCTTATAAGGTATTCGCGCACCTCGCCCGCATCGAAAGTTTGCATATTCACGCTTATCACGCGCGAGCGCACAGTGCCCAGAAGCGCACCGGGGTTCCGGCAAAGCAGGAAGATATGCACGCGCTTTGGCGGCTCCTCTATAATTTTCAGCAGGGCGTTCTGTGCCTGGGGCGTCAGCCTGTCTGCATCGTCGAAAATATACATTTTAAAATCAAGCTCGTTCGGCGTTAGGTATACCGTAGAAACAAACGAGCGCACCGTGTCTATACCTATGCGCTTTTCCTCTATGGGAATGGTGAGCACGTCGGGCGAGTGGCCGCTTGCGATTTTTGCCACAAGCTCCTCCCCTGCGCCGTCGCGCCGTGCAAGCTCCATGGCAACGGCGGCGGCAAGCGTTTTTTTGCCGCACCCCTCGGGGCCCACGAGCATATATGCGTGCGAAAGCCTTTTTTCTTTTATGCAAGATGCGAAAAGAGATTTTACGTCTTCGTTTCCGTATACGTTATCAAAAGCATTATTCAAAGTAAAGCTCCCCTTTCGCGCAAAATTTTTAGGTTTACTGTATTATTATATCAAAGTAATGCCCCACTGTCAAACATATTTTGGAAAATATAAAAAAATTACGTGTTTTTCCTCAAAAACAACTTTGGTTTTAGTTTAAAACGCTCTTCTCAACCCATGGTTGTTTGACAAGCGGAAGAAGTTATTTACATTCGGCGCGCTATATGCTATAATTTAAGCAGAACAGAAGAGCTCGCTGTAAAAATTGAAAGGAAACATAGATTTATGAAAGAAATAAGCATTTCTAAAAATATAGCGGAACTGCGCAAGAAAAAAGGCATTACGCAGGAACAGCTCGCGCTCGCATTGAACATTTCTCCGCAGGCGGTTTCGAAATGGGAAACAGGCACCTCTCAGCCCGACACGCAAACGCTGCCGCTTATAGCAGATTATTTCGGTGTTGGAATAGATTATCTTTTTTACGGAAGCGAATATAGCCAAAGCAGCATATACAATAACGTATGGGACAAAGTGGCATCTCACTCACAGATGAGCAAGGAAGCCTATGAAGAGGCGCTTACCTTATTTGCATACGCTCACCACGGTATAGGACGCTGGAACAACAAAGAGAGAACGCCGGCTATCTACGACGAGCCATTTCACTTAACAAACGAAAACGGCTTATCACTATTATCGGGCAAGGGCTACGGCGCTATAGTAACACGCGCTTTTTTCGAAAATATAAGCCGCGATACCGCCGATTTTGCAAGCAAGCTTTTGCCTGCTTTGTCGGATAAAAACAGTTTTCTCGTTTGCCTTGCCATAATCTCCATGAGCGATATAAGCTTCAGCGAGTTTATGGAAAAGCTCGGCTTCGACGAAAATACTCTGCGCGCTTCGCTTGATTCGCTTATCGAAGCAGGAATAGTGGTGGAAAAGAAATCCAAGCATAAAGCGCTCGGTTACACTTATGATATACACGAGATGTACCATACCTGCCTTTGCGTGCTTATAGCAACGCTTGAAATGCAAAGGTATTCTCTCAGGGGAGTTTCCTGCTGCATGGGCTACGGCGATTATCCTATAAAAATCTGATAGTGAGGCGGCTGTCTTAAATGCTGAAATTACGGCATTTAAGACAGCTACTATATATAAACATATATTTCGAAATACACCGTAATATATCGCGCTTTTGCGCGCCCGCTAAAAAGAAAAATTTATATAGCTTTCGTCATAGGCAAAAAGGAGCTGTCTTAAAAACCAAGGCTTTTAAGACAGCTCCTTTTTAATCCCTCGGCTTTGAACGGAATATCAGCGCGAAGAAATAGCCAAAGAATATTGCAGCCGTAATACCGCCCGCGCTGCCCGCAAGCCCGCCCGTGAGCGCGCCTATAAGCCCGCGCTCGTCTACGGCTTTTTTCACGCCCACGGCAAGAGTATAACCAAAGCCGGTAAGCGGAGTGGAGGCACCGCAGCCCGCAAACTCTATAAACGGCTTATATAAGCCCACCGCGCCCAGAATTACGCCGAGCGTAACGAGCGATACCATTATCCTCGCGGGTGTGAGCGCCGTTTTATCTATCACTATCTGCACGGCGGCGCAGATAGCGCCGCCAACCAGAAAGGCTTTCATAATATCCCAGAAAAGTTCCATCATTCTCCCCTTTCCGCAGATATACGCACAAGGTGCGCAATGCCCGGTATGCTCCGCCCTTGCTGAAGGCTAGCAGGACTCATAAGCGCGCCCGTGGCTATATAAAGCACGTTGCAAAGCTCCTTCTTTTCAAAGCGCTTCATAATATACCCCGCAACCGTCGCGGCGCTACAGCCGCAGCCCGAGCCGCCCGAGTGCATATCCTGCCCGTCAACGTCATAAAGCATAAGTCCGCAATCATTATATACATCTGCCATATCGTAGCCCGCACTTTTCATAAAATCGCATATAATTCCGTGCCCCTCGCGCCCGAGGTCGCCCGTTAATATAAGGTCGAAATCTTCGGGCTTTTTGCCCGTTTCACCGAAATATTTCGTAAGCGTATCGTAGGCGGCGGGCGCCATCGCCGCGCCCATATTGTTTATATCAGTTATGCCCATATCTACTATCGTGCCGGGCAAAACCTCGCGTATATACGGCCCGTTCCCCTCGGAGGCAAGTATAAGCGCCCCTGCCGCCGTGGCGGTGCGCTGAGAGGTGGGCGTGCGCTGGCACCCATATTCAAGCGGGTAGCGAAACTGCCGCTGTGCCGTGCAGAAGTGGGAGGAGGCAAGCACTGCGCAGCGCGAAAATGCGCCGCTATCAAGCAGAAGCGAGGCAAGCACGCTTCCCTCTGCGAAAGTAGAACACGCGCCGTAGAGCCCGAAAAAAGGCCTGTGGGCGCACTCTGCAGCGTAGGAGGAGCCTATGCACTGGTTCATAAGGTCGCCTGCGAAGATGGCGCCAAGCTCTTGCCCGCAAAGGCGCGCCTTGGCAAGAGCGAGGTTTAAAGAAAGCCTTTGCATTTCACTTTCCGCCTTTTCCCACGTGTCCATGCCGAATTTTTCCGTGCTGTCGTGCAGGTCGAAATATTCCCTCAGCGGACCTTCGTGCTCGCGCTTGCCCACCACAGAGGCATAGCCCGCTACGGTGGGCGGATTTTTTAGCATTATCACGCTCACGCCATCACCCCCAAAAGCCAATATATTACGCCGTATATAACGGACGAGATAACGCCGTAAACTATAACAGGCCCCGCTATTGTAAACATCTTCGCGCCCACGCCCATCACAAGCCCCTCGCTTTTATCGTCCAGCGCGGGCGAAATAACCGCGTTTGAAAAGCCCGTTATGGGTACGAGCGTGCCCGCGCCCGCGTGCTTTGCAAGGCTATCGAAAAAGCCGAGCCCCGTGGCAAGCGAAGCAAGGAAAACTATTGTTACGGGCACAAGCGTGCGCACGGTTTCTTCCTCTATTTTCAGCAGTAGGTACAGGTTGTATATCCCCTCTGCAAAGGCACATATCGCCCCGCCCACGAGGAAAGCCAAGAGCATATCCTTTAGCAAGGGCGAGCGCGGTGCGCGCTTTTTTACGTATTTTTTATAAGTTTGTTTATCTATATTCACACAAAAACACCTTTCTTTCGATTTTAGTTTTTTCGAAAGAAAGGTGTTTTATTTGAGGTAAATTATAGCTGTTATTTTGATTTTTTATATCTCTTGAAAGCCATAACCGCATTTGCTACGGAAAGAACCGCTACCAATATATTAATAACGATTGACCAGGCGGGGTCATTTTGGGCGATTTTGTTTATAGCCAATACCGTCCACATTACGGAAACAACCGACCATAAAATAGCCGAAAATAAATCGTGTTTCATATTCAACCTCACATTGTGGAAGCGATGACCTGCGCATTTTCCGCCTTAAGTGTAAGCGCGCCTGCGCCCGCGGGCACAAAATACGTGTCGCCCATGTTCATTTCGTAGCTTTCGCCGCCTATTTCAATGGCCGCGCGGCCCTTTATGCACATAAGGTGAAGGAAGCTTTCCTCGCCAACCGTAAGCGCTTTTTCTTCGCCGCAAAGGTCGTATTTGTTAACCGTGAAATATTTGCATTTTGCAATAACCGTGGGGTCGCCCGTTTCCTCGCTCTTAACGTGCGCAGGGTCTGTGCTTGCTATAACGGCGAGCGCATCGTCTATGTGAAGGGGGCGAAGCTTGCCGTCGGCGCCCACTCTGTTATAGTCGTAAACGCGGTAGGTTATATTGGAGTTCTGCTGAATTTCGGCAATAAGTATGCCTTCGCCAATGGCGTGAACCAAGCCCGAGGGAATAAAATACGCCTCGCCCGCGTGAACGGGAACGTAGTTCATCATGCTTTCGAGCGTGCCGTTTTCAATTCCTGCGCGAAGCTCCCGGCTTGTATATTCGCCTTTAAGACCGTAAATTATTTTTGCACCGGGCTTTGCATCAACTATGTACCACATTTCGGTTTTGCCAAAATCTGTCGTGTGCGCCGCCGCATATTCGTCGTCGGGGTGAACCTGAATGGAAAGGTCCTTTTCAGCGTCGATAAGCTTTATGAGAAGCGGAAATCTGCCACCATCCCACTTCGTGCCCATGCTGGCTTTGTTTTCTTCAATATATTCGGCAATGGTTTTGCCGTCGTATTCGCCGCCTGCGATGGTGTTTACACCGTCTTCACGGCAGGTAAGCTGCCAAGCCTCGGCGATCTGCTCGCCTTCGTTTCCAAGGCCGTATTCGCCCGAAAGGCGCGTGCCGCCCCATATGATTTGTTTTGTAACCTGTTTGAGTTTCAAGGGAACGAGTTTTTCCATGAAAATATCCTCCGTTGTTTTTATACATAAATATATTTTATCACGTATCTAAAAAAAAATAAAGGGGTTTTTGAAATATTTCAGTTCATTTCCCTTTTCAAGTATTCAACTATTTCCCGTGCATTTTCGTGACATATAAAAAACACAAAATTTCCCTCGCACCATATGCGCGCATCGGCATCGAGCTTCTTGGCGGCGCGGCGGTAGAAAACCGCCATAATTTCCGCTCTTTTCGAACGGTCGGAAAGCTCGGCGGCAATAAACTCTGCCCCGCTTACCATATCGCGCGAAAAATAGCCGCTTACGGCTTTTATATATGTATATTTTGGCGCGTTTGCCCCGAAAACAAGCTCCTTCATTTCGGGTGAAAAGCAAAATTCGTTCCACTCTCCGTATTCGTCGGAGTAGATCGCGCCGTATTTGAAGGCAAAGCCTTCGCTCACCTTTTGCACTATGCCCAGCGCGCTTTCGCCGCGCGCGCAAGCGGTGAGTAAAAACGCCGTTATAATACACAAAAGAATTGCCACAGTTTTTTTCATAAAATCACCTCACGCAATTTTATGCGCAGGAAGAAAAAAACATTCGGCAAAAGCCGAATGTTTTTCGTATTATTATACCAATCCGCGAACAACGGGAGCGAGCAATACCTTGCCTGTGCCGCGATATACGTTAACAAGCCCTTCACCCGAAGCGGCAGAGCCTATGAGCGATTTACCCGAGCGCTCAACCGTGAAATTGAGGCTTCCGCTCCATGCAACGGCCATATTGCCGTCTATTTTAAGCACGTCGTCCTGAAGCTCTATTTCAATAAGCTCCTGCTTGGGGCATTCGGATTCAAGGCAAAGTATGCCGTTTCCGCTTATACCCAGGTTGAAAAGACCTTCGCCGCCCGCAACGGCAGATGAGAAATTGGAGCGCGCCACGGCTTTGTGCTTAAGCGTGGATTCGCAAGCAAGGAAAAGCCCATCGTCAAGCACGATAGAACCGTTCCAATCCGCTACGTCGATGAGAATAATATGCTTATATGTAGGCTCGAGCACGAGCGTGCCGCTGCCCGTATACTCGGGCTTTATGGCAGATTCACCCGTTACGCTTCCGCGCAGAGCCTTGCTGAAAAGGTCGCCTATGCCCTTCACGCCCGTGGTAGCATTCACATCGCCCGCCATCCACTGCATAGCGCCCGCCTGGGTTGTAACGTTTGCTTTCGAAAGCTCGCAAATAACCTGGCGCTTGCGCACATTCATTTCGTTGCAAAAGTAAGCCGTCTGCGCCGCGCTCGGCATAACGCTGAGGTCGCGCAGGTATTCTACAACCGTAAATGCACCCTTTGTGTCCAGTGTTCTGATATCGTCATTGTCTGTGAAATTTTTGATCTTATACATGGTAAAAGCCAACCTTTCCTTAATTGTTAGTTTTATTCTACCATATTTTACTATATATTGCAACAAAAAATTCCGCCGAAGCGGAATTTTTTAGGTTTATCTTATTTTACGCTGAAAAGAATTTCGCCGTATGTAGGCACGGGCCAATATTCGGCAGCGCAGATCTTCTCTGCTTCGTCTACAGATTTACGGAGCGCGTTCATGCAAGGAATCATTTCGTCCTTTATGAAGAAAGAAGCCTTCGGGAAATCTCTCTTGATAGTTTTGAGAGCCGCAAGATGCTCTTTAAGCTTGCAAAGCTCTGCATAAGCCTCGCCTGCAAGAGCAGAGAGTTTTTCCAGTGTTTTTTCCTCAAACGTGCAATCTATCGTTGCCAAAATAGATTTTTTAGATATTATAGTATCTGCAAGCACCTTGGAATATTTCGACATAGCGGGGATAAACTGCTTCTCTGCCATTTCCACCATCGTGCGCGCTTCTATTCTTTCTACTCTTATGTAGTTCTGCATGCGGATATTGCGGCGCGATTCCATTTCCGCTTCGGAAAATACTTTCATAGAGGTGAAAAGCTCTACGTTCTTTTCGTCTGTGTAGTGAACGAGCGCTTCGGGCGTGGTTTTGAGGTTGGAAAGCCCGCGCACGCGCGTTGCTTCCTCTATCCACGCATCGTCGTAGCCGTTGCCGTTGAAAATAATGCGCTTATGCTCTCTTATCGTTCTTACGATGAGGTCGTGGAGTGATTTTTGGAAATCTGCCGCTTTTTCAAGCTCGTCCGCAAATCCTTCAAGAACTTTTGCCACAGCCGTGTTGAGCAAAACGTTAACGCTCGATACGGCAAGCGAGGAGCCGGGCATACGGAAATCAAACTTGTTGCCGGTAAAGGCAAGGGGCGAGGTTCTGTTTCTGTCTGTCGTATCCTTCGGGAACTTTGGCAGAACGTGCACGCCTATACGCATAAGCGTTTCTTCCTTCGGATCGTACATCGTATCGTTTTCAATGGAATCGAGTATAGCCGTAAGCTCGTCGCCAAGGAACATGGAAACCACGGCGGGCGGTGCTTCTGCTGCGCCCAGGCGGTGGTCATTGCCAGCCGTCGCAACGGAAAGGCGGAGCATTTCCTGGTAATCGTCAACCGCTTTTATAACAGCGCAAAGGAAAAGTATAAACTGTGCGTTATCCTGCGGCGTATCGCCGGGGTCGAGCAGGTTTACTCCCGTATTTGTGGAAATAGACCAGTTGTTGTGCTTACCGCTGCCGCTTATGCCTGCAAAGGGCTTTTCGTGAAGTATGCAAACAAGGTCGTGCTTCTTTGCGATATTTTTCATAAGCTCCATTGTGAGCTGGTTGTGGTCGCACGCGATATTCGTCGTTGTGAATATGGGCGCAAGCTCGTGCTGCGCGGGTGCGCCCTCGTTGTGCTTCGTTTTGGAAAGCACACCGAGCTTCCAGAGCTCTTCATCAAGCTCCTTCATGAACGCCGCTACACGGGGCTTTATAGAGCCGAAATAGTGGTCGTCGAGCTCCTGACCCTTCGGGGGCTTAGCGCCGAAAAGCGTTCTGCCGCAATAAATAAGGTCGGGGCGCTTTTCGTATACGCTTTTATCTATAAGGAAATATTCCTGCTCGGGGCCGACGGTTGTGGTAACACCCGTAACGTCCTCGTTGCCAAAAAGCTTGAGCACGCGCAAAGCTCTTTTATTTATAGCCTCCATAGAACGGAGCAAGGGCGTTTTTTTATCGAGCGCTTCGCCGCCGTATGAGCAAAACGCCGTGGGTATGCAAAGCGTGCCGTCCTTTATAAATGCATAATATTTAGGGTCCCAAGCTGTGTAGCCGCGTGCCTCAAAGGTAGAGCGCAGGCCGATGGAAGGAAAGCTCGATGCGTCTGTTTCGCCGCGCACAAGCTCCTTGCCCGAAAATTCCATAATAACTCTGCCATCGTCTGTGGGAGAGATGAAGCTGTCGTGTTTTTCTGCAGTAATTCCCGTCATCGGTTGAAACCAATGTGTAAAATGTGTGGCTCCGTTTTCCGTAGCCCAATCCTTCATAGCATTGGCAACTACGTTTGCCACGGAAAGATCGAGTCGCTTGCCCTCTGCCATAGTGCGCTTGAGCAAACGGTATGTTTCTTTGGGAAGGCGGGCTTTCATAACGGAATCGTTAAAAACCATGCTTCCGAAAAGTTCAGGTACGTTTTTCATGAAATATCTCCTCGAAATAACTGTTTTATATATTGATTGTATCACACATTACAATTTTTTTCAATGGGTTTAGCAAAATAAATAAATTTCTTCTCTATTTTTTTACGTTTTCAACATCGGCTTCTTCGCAAAGAACTTTGGAAAGCGCCGCGGCAACAGCACGTGCCGTTTCTGCATATGCCGCCTCGCTCTCTGTGCGCGGAACATGTATAAACAGCACGCGTACGCCGCTTCCCTCAAATTCGTGCAGAAGGCGGTAATAAAGGTCGTTGCATACGTACGCGCCCGCGCTGTAGGAAAGCGAGGAAAGGGCGCCCTCCTCTTTTATAAGCTCCGCCAGCCTTCGCGCCGGAAAAGGCGTAAAGTAAGCCGCCGCGCCGCCTTTATCTATTGACTCTCCGCGCGGCATTTTGCCCACGTTATCGGGTATAGCGGCGTACGCGTGGTTTATTGCCACGAGCTCGGGCGTTACCGCCTTTCTCGCTCTCGCCTCACCAAAAGCTACTATAAGGCACGCTCTGCTTTTGCGCGCCGCCGCTATGGCAAGCTTCGCTCCCCTGCCAAACTCTACGGGTAAGGTAATTTTCTCTGCACTCGCGCCCGCTATTTCCTCAGGCATTGCCGCCACAACGGCGGCAGAGGCATTGAAGCTTTCGCCGCCGAACGGCTCAAAGCACGTTATCAAAATCTTTTCTTTCATAAAACCCCGAAATTACACTCGCCCGAATTGCAAAATCGCAACCCGGGCGTGATGTTCAATATTTATTCAGCTTCAACTTCTTTGTTTTCAGCTTTTTTATCGCTTTTTTTATTTTTCTTTTTTGCTTTAAGCTCTTCTATCTGCGCAAGCAATGCATCTATTTCCGCAGCTTTTTCGCCAACTCTCGCAGCATTTGTTTTTTCAGATTTAACTTCTTCGTAAACAATTCTGCCAAGCTCTTCGTATCTTTCGGAAAGCTTGATTTTAAGGCTTTCGATTTTAAGGCTTTCAGCCGCATTGTCTGCAACCTCGCCAACCTTTACGGCAGCTTTATTGAATGTCTTCTTAGCACCGGATACAAATTCGTTCCAACTAGCCATTTTGCTGTTCTCCTTTTATATTTATTTTAAAATTTTTCTTATTCTTGCGCGGTATTTCTTTTCGTATACCTTGAAAATCAAGGTATACGCTATATCTGCCATTATCAGAACGGCGTTCATAAGAGCAAGGAGTATCAGAAGGTACACCGTTCCTCTTTCATCGGGCGCGAAAAAATCAAGTTTAAGCGCCGCGAAGTAAAAAGCAAATATTTCCGCGTTGAAGCCCGCTATTTTCAGAACCCACGAAAAAACCTTGCCCGCTTTTTCGAAAAGCCTTTTCGTTACGGGCATTATGCCGAAAAACATCACAAAATAGAACACTATCCATTTGTTCGGCACCAGCATAATTGCCAGCATCGACGTAGCGGCGTATACGGCAAGCGCATATTTCACGCCAAGCTCCCACGCGCACAGAAAAACGGCAAGCGCCGCCGCGCAGGATATCGTAAGGTCCATAATCTCGAAAACGGAACCGAGGTAAAGTATAACCACGCCTATCGCCGTAAGCATGGCGCAAACAGAAATCTTCTTGGTCTTTCTCATAGTCAGCAACCGTAACCCATGCAATCGCAGCAGCAGTCTATGCACATAATTCCCGCGCATACGTCGCAAACGGAGCAGCCGCAGGCGGGGCTGCCGCCGTATCTGCGGTTAT
The DNA here is from genome assembly GCA_017451975.1 of Clostridia bacterium. Taxonomy (GTDB): domain Bacteria; phylum Bacillota; class Clostridia; order Oscillospirales; family CAG-272; genus UMGS731. The sequence goes on along the minus strand of JAFTNI010000194.1, from coordinate 8,012 downwards.
CGAAGCCCTGGGCGTTGTTTCTGAGCCGTTCGGCGGCTTCCCTGTATTCATGGTTCTGCGGGTCCATAGCGCAGGCGGTTTCGTAGCAGCGCTCTGCTTCAAAGAAAAAACCGCGGCTTTCGTTAACTCTGCCCTTGAGGTAAAACCATTCTGCGTTTCTTTCGCTTTGGCGTGCGGCATCGAGCCTTATGCCCGCTTCGTAGAAATCGCCTTTTTCTATATATGAGCGTATTTCCGCGAAAGCAGAATAGGTGTAGCCGCCGCTTCCTGCGCCCTCTGCGCGCTCGCGCTGAATGGTATCGTAAGCCTCGTTGATCTCTTTCATCTTTTCCTGCGCAAGGTCGGCAAGCGGACTGTTGGCATAGTTATCGGGATGATATTTTTTTGCAAGCTCACGGTATGCTTTTTTAATTTCATCGTCGGTGGCAGTTCTGTCAACCCCGAGCACTGTATATGGGTTTGTCATTCGCTTTCTCCTTTTCAAATTCAGAAAAAAATGAGTGTTTTATACCGAAAACGGCAACGTTCATAATACATTCGCCCGCAAGCTCAAAATCGGTATAATCCAGAAGCATGAGTGTTTTTTCAAGAGCAGAAAGCTCCAGAAGCACGGCGTTTTTCATGCTTCTTTCCTGAGCCTCGCCCATTTCGCCGCCGAAAGCCAGCACGAAAGGGTTATATGAAGCGCTTTTTTTATCTTTCCAAAAATCGCACGCGGCATCAGCAAGGTAAACTGCCCTGCCTGTATGCCTGCCTATTTCATAGGCAAGGCGGGCGCGGCTTCCCGTAAGCCCGTGTGAAAGGCAAACGGCAAGCGTTTTGCCGAAGGTTTCTGCCGCTTCGTCGGGCGAGGGGCGCTTTTTTGCCTCCAGCACGGCAAGCTCTGAAAGCGAGGCTTCTATTTCATTTTCCAGCGCATCAAGCCCGCGCACGCGTTTTTTTATGGCGGAGAAGGCGCTCGCAAGGGCGCCCGCTGCCGCTTTTTTCGCTCCGCGCTCGTCGTTTTTATCGTCGCGGAATTTGTGGTAAACAAGAAGAGCATTTATATCTGCCGTATATTCAAGCGATTCGCTCCGCATCATCATAGCGCGCTTGCGTAGCGGATGTGCAAGGCATCTCTTCTTTTTAATAATGTATTTATCCCCCGCAAGCACGCTTCTTACAAGCGCAAAAAACACCATATCGTAGCTTAGCGTAAGGGAGGATACCGCCCCCGTGCGTTTATTCAGCGCGCGGCAGAGCCCGCTGTATGCGCCGCGGTAAAACTCATGCTCGCCCACGCGCAGCTGGGGCACAAAAGGTTTTACAAATCCAAACAAAGCTTATTGTTCAACAAACATTTTGGAAAGGAATGTTTTCTGCATTGTGTATTTGCCCGTAACCGCTGCAACAGATGTAGCGCCCTTGGACATTTCTTCGAGCTCGTGAGAATATTTTTCTACTATAACAGCATCCTCGTAGTTTTCGAAGAGCGCTGCATATGTTTTATCTTCAGCGCCTTCTTCAGCCTGCTTGTAAGCCTTTTCTGTAAGCTCAACACGTTTTACGATATATTCGTATTTTGTGTCTACTGTGAAAGATGTTGTTGTGTATTCGCCAACCTTAAGGTCTTTGATAGCTTCTCTTGCCTTATCGTCGTCAATAAGGTCGCCGTCTACCATATAACCGTCTTTATAGTAGTGTGTAAGCATTTCGTCGGAGTATTTTGCTGCGAGTTCTTCGAAGGAAGGACCGTCTTCCTTTTTAAGCTCTGCGAGAATTGTATCAACAAGCTCTTTCTTAGCTGTTTTTCTTGCATCGTCTGTAATATTTTCATACTGGTAAGAATATGCAAGTGTATATTTCTTTTCTTTGAGGTATTCTTCGGAAATGTCTGTTACGTATTTTGTAGAGCCGGATTCATCGTATACAACATAGTAGGGCTTCTTGTTGCCGTTTGCATCGGTAACGTAGTTACCGTCGGAGTCTTTTTCGTATTTGATGTCCTGCTCTTTGTTGATGAGGATAATGATGTACTGTTTGAAGTTTTCTGTGTAGTATTCGTTAAGCTGGTCGTCTGTAAGGGGGTGTTCAACTGTGTAGAGGTAGTTCTTTACAAGCTGAGATGTGTAGTTGAACTTGTAGTATTTTTCCATATCTTCGGGAAGGTAGCCGTAGTATCTCTTGTAAGCGCCCTTACCGCCGAGTGTTTTAACGGCATTTGCTACGGAAGCAATAGCTTCTTCGTATTCTTTTTTGAGTTCTGTATCTTCACCGAAGTTGAGCGTGCCGTCTGCATTTATAAGGCCGTATTTTTCAGCAAGGTATTTTTCAACTACAACAGATTTAGCGAGTGCAAGCACGTTAGCTGTCTGTGTCTGTTCGTATGTCTGGCCGTCTGCCGTTTTCTGAGCCCAGAAAGCAGCGTTATCTACAATGCCGAATTTAGAACCGTAATAGTAGCCGCCGTATGTGAGCTGGCTGAAAAGGTTCTGCTTAACGACTGTCATAAGCAAAGAATACTCTGCTTCGGAAAGCGTATACGTTTTGCCATCTGCCGTGTAGCTTACAGCTACGTTTTTGTCTTTGCCGCAAGATGCGAAAGCGAGCGTAAGAGTTGCCACGCAAAGCACAAGGGCAAGGATTTTTGCAAGTTTTCTTGTGGTTTTCATTGTTGTTTCTCCTAGAATTTTGTAATTTAATTTTGTTTTATAGTAACTGCGCAATTGCGCAAATTTACACATATAATATATTATACATAAATTTTCAATAAAATCTACTGTTTTTTGAATTTTATTTGTAGATATTTTGTTAAAATTTTGCGTACAAACGAAAAAATGGGCTCTTTAGGCGGTTTTCGGCACGAAATGTACGGTCTTTGCGCGGGTGTCATAAGAATTCTGCCCGGGAAAGCCGCCGCCATTTCCGCCCAGCACTCTATTTCAAGCGATGCAGGGTAAACCACTACACTGCCGTTTTTCTCGTCTATCTGGGTAAAGCCGCACTCCATGCCGAGCGAACGGCAAAGCGCCGCATCAAGCAAGGTTTCCACGCTCGGCGCAAGGTCACCGAAGCGGTCGAGCAGCTCGTCGGCAATATCGTCGGCGTCTGCCTCCGTCTGCACGTGGGCAATTTTTTTGTATATATCAATTCTCTGTGCTTCGCTGGGAATGTACGTTTTCGGAATGTAGGAATCGCGCCCGATATTGATAACGCAATCCTGGCGAACCTTTTTATCGGCGCCCTGCTCTTCCAGCACAGCTTCGTCGAGTATTCTTATATAAAGGTCGTAGCCTATGGTTTCCATATGCCCGTGCTGGCGCGCGCCAAGCACGTCGCCCGCGCCGCGTATCTCAAGGTCGCGCAGGGCTATTCTGAAGCCCGAGCCGAACTCTGTAAAATCGCGTATAGCAGCAAGTCGCTTTGTGGATACTTCGGAAAGAACTCTTCCTTTGTTATAAGTAAAATAAGCGTATGCCAGGCGCTGGCTTCTGCCCACGCGCCCGCGTATCTGGTGCAGCTGGGAAAGGCCCATCTTATCTGCCTGCTCGATAATAAGCGTGTTGGCATTAGGTACGTCTACACCCGTTTCGATGATGGTTGTGCAAACGAGTATATCTGCCTCGCCCGCAACGAGCGCCTGCCACACGGCGGCAAGCTCCTCTTTTTCCATCTGCCCGTGAGCCACGGCTATTTCCGCATCGGGAAAGCGCTCGCGCAAGCGCGAAGCCACGGCATAGATGCTTTCCACACGGTTGTGGAGGTAGAAAACCTGCCCCCCGCGCGAAAGCTCGCGGCGTATAGCCTCGTTTATTATTATTTCGTCAAACTCCATAACGTACGTTTGAACGGGGCGCCTGTCCTCGGGCGCTTCATCCAGCACAGACATATCGCGTATAGAGTTCATAGCCATGCCGAGTGTACGCGGTATGGGCGTAGCCGTAAGCGTAAGCACGTCTACGTTTTTGGAAATCTGCTTAAGCTTTTCCTTGTGCGCCACACCGAAGCGTTGCTCTTCGTCTATAATAACGAGCCCCAGGTCGCGGAACTCCACGTCCTGCGAAAGTATGCGGTGCGTACCGATAAGTATATCGATATCGCCGCGCTTCAGCGCGCGCAAGGTTGCGCTTTGCTCTTTTCCCACGGAAAAACGGGAAAGCATTGCTATATTCAAGGGGAATCCGCGCATACGCGCAAGCGTCGTGCGGTAGTGCTGCGAAGCAAGAATGGTCGTGGGCACAAGTATGGCAACCTGCTTACCGCCCATAACCGCCTTGAAGGCGGCGCGCAGGGCAACCTCTGTTTTACCAAAGCCAACGTCGCCGCAAAGAAGGCGGTCCATCGGCACGGCTTTTTCCATATCCGATTTTATTTCCTTGGCGGCTTCAAGTTGTGCATCTGTTTCCTCGTATGGGAACATAGCCTCAAACTCCATCTGCATATCATCGTCGGCAGGGAAAGCAAATCCGGGGCGGCGCTGGCGCTCGGCGTAGAGCGCAATAAGCTCCTTCGCCATTTCGCGCACTTCTTTCTTTACTCTTGCCTTTGTCTTGTGCCAGTCTGTGCCGCCGAGCTTGGAAAGCTTCATGCCGGCGTCGTCGCTCCTTGGGCCGATGTACTTCGCCACGAGGTCTATCTGCTCGCAGGGCACGTAGAGCACGTCTGTGCCCGAATATTGAATTTTAATATGGTCGCGGCGAGTGCCGTCGTAGTTTTTGATGTTTTCAATGCCGACGTACCTGCCTATGCCGTGAGCATCGTGTACAACCAGGTCGCCCACGGTGAGGTCGGCGTAGGAAAGCAACTTTTGCTTCGAGCTTTGCGGCGTGGAGGATGCGCGCTTCTTCGCGCGCTTTGCGGGGCGCAGGCTGCTGCCCGAAAGCTCGGAAATACACACGAACATTGAATGTAAAAGCTCAAACGAAGGTATTGCACCGCAGGTTATTATCGGTATTCTGCGCGGCACATCGTCTACATTGGCGTATTCGGGCACGTAAGCCGTGCGCACGCCCGCTTCATCGAGCATAGATTGCAGATTCCCTGCGGAAACGGAGTTTTCGCATACGACGAGCACGCCGTAATTCGCCTTTACAAAGCCCTGTATATCTTCCTTCAGCTGTTCAAAGCCCTCTGTAAACATCGGCGGCTTGCGCGTTACGAAAGAAAATATCTCCGTAAGCTTTCCCGGGTATTGCGAAGTGAAGTTATCCAGCACAAGCGCTGCGTTGTTTTCAAAGAACGAAAAGAGGCGCGCAGGCGGAAAAGCAAAATCTTTATATTTCGGTGAAATCAGTGCGTTTTCCAGAAGCTCGCGCACGTCCTCTGCGCTCTGCATCTCGCAGCCCGCAAGCCTTTCTTCTATGCTTGCGCGCTCTATGGCGAAAATAAGCGGCATTTCCCCGCCGAAGTAATCCAGCAGGCAAACGGGTTCTCTATATATATAGGAAATATATTTATCGATAAACGGCGCTTCTATATCTGCGTCTATGCACTCCTTTTCGTGCATAAGTGTAGCGCGCGTTTCTGCGTTTTTCGCCTTTGTCGCCATTTCGGCAATGTGCGCGGAAAGCGCTTTTTTTACGTCTGCTTCAGGCATAACCTCGCGCGCGCACATTACGGAAAAGCTTCCCGTATTTTCAGTTTTTCTCTGTGTCATAATATCGAAGTAGCCTATACTGTCTACCTCGTCGCCAAAAAGCTCCATGCGCACGGGCGCGGAAAGGTGAGGTGGGAAAACGTCGAGTATGCCGCCGCGCGTGCTGAACTGCCCGCGGCCGTCTACAAGGTCGCAAGAAACGTAGCCCATGGAAACCAGAAACCTTACAAACTCGGCAAGGTCGAGAATATCGCCAACGGCAACCGTTTTTGCGCCCAGAGTTATTTTTTCCTTGGGCGCGGTGTACTGAAGCGCCGCTTCGGGCACCGTTACCACAACGTCAAGCTCGCCCGAAAGTATGCCCGCAAGGCAGGCAAGGCGCGCGTGCTCCAGCTCGTGCGAGGAAACTATGTTGTATAGCACGGGGCGGCGCGAGGGGTAAACCTCTGCTTTCAGCCCGCAGCCCGAAAGAAATGTGCGCAAGCGGTTTGCCGCGCCCTCGTCGGGCGCTATAATCAGCGCCGTGCCGTTTTTTTCATCCAACGTGAAAGAAGCAAGGAAAGCGTCTAGCGCCCCCTCGCAAAGCCCTGTTATAAGAAAAGGATACCTTCGCTTGCGCAAGCGAACTTCCTCATATGATTTTTTTATCTGACCGTACTCGCGCTCGCGGCGCAGGCGGTCTAAAATTATGTTCATGTTTCACCCCCGTTTTCGTCAAGTTTAAAGCTATAAATTATGAAAATGTTTTTAAATTTTCATCTTCCATTCCTTTGTCATTCTGATCGGCAAAACGTCGCCGTTCTCATCTAAAGGCATATCGTCAATGCACATAAAACGGGCGTTGCCGTCGCATATGCCGTTGTGGTGGCGATGATAAACGATCAAATATCTGTCCTGATCTTCAAGATAGAAATAGCCGTTATGACCGGGACCGTTGGCAAAATCGCAGTCACCCGTTTCGAGAACGGTGCTGTAACCGCTGAAATCGCCTAAAAGCGACTTTGCGCGGGCAACGTTTACATGGTACGTTCCTTCTCTCCACTTTCCTGCGGACCACATAAAATAATATTCGCCAGCGCGCTTGAAGACACACGGACCTTCAACGTAATCGGGCGGTGTTATTTCTTTGAATATCTCGCCGTCGGGAAACGGAACAAAGCCGTTCATTTCCTCGTTCATGATCGCAATATTGCAATGCCCCCAACCGCCGTATAAAAGATAGACCGTGCCGTCATCATCCTTGAAAAGATGAGCGTCAATAGGCTGTGCTCCGTTATGAAACCCCTTTACAAGAGGGCCGTCGGTAAAAGCACGAAAAGGGCCTACCGGTGAATCGGAAACGGCAATTTCCAAGCCGCCCTTCGTTTCCTCGCTGTGAATGTCGCCGGAGGCAAAAACATAGTAATACTTCTCGTTCTTATCGATAACGGTGGGCGCCCAAATAGCTCGGGTAGCCCAAGGGAAACCGCTCATATCTATGATATCCTCGTGCTTTTCCCAATTTACCAGATCGACAGAGGTAAAGCAAACTTGATTTTTCTGCTCATCAAAAGGTAAAGAACGTGTAGCGTAAATAACGTACATACCCTCATAAATTCGAGCCTCGGGATCGGCATACCAGCCATTATCAATGGGGTTTCTTAAAATTATTTCCTGGTTATTCATAAACAATCCTCATTTTTTTAATTTTGTGCCATTTCGTGAACACAAAAAACACTTATTTAATTTAACATATTTTAATTATACGCACACATTGCTTTTTCAATGTCACCCTTTACAATGAATTCAATGGCGCCGTATGCTTTTTCGAAGCATTCCTCCACAAGCTTTTTATCGTCTGCGGAAAATTTGCCAAGCACCCAATCGGCAAGGTCATATTCCCTGTTCGGTCTGTCGCCCACGCCTATGCGTATGCGCTTGAAATCCTTGCTGTCCAAGCAAGCAATTATGCTCTTTAGCCCGTTCTGACCGCCCGCGCTTCCCGTTTTGCGTATGCGCATTTTGCCGGGCTTCTGCGCTATGTCGTCGCAGATAACTATTACGTTTTCGGGGGGGATTTTATAAAAATCAGCCGCCGCGGAAACCGCCACGCCCGAAGCGTTCATATAAGTATGCGGCTTCATAAGCAGCACGCGCGCGCCGCCTATATTCGCCTCGCCCACAAGGGCATCGAATTTAAACTTCTGCACCTTTTCGCCGCACTTCTCGCTTATGTAGTCCAGAGCCGTGAAGCCCGCGTTGTGGCGCGTGCCCTCATATTCCTTGCCCGGGTTGCCGAGCCCAACCACTATATAAGAAATGGGCTTTGCCGCCTTTTCTTCCCTTTCGGAGGCAATTTTTTTAAAAAGTTCATCTATATTCATGTAAACCTCTTGCTTTTTTCTTTAATATCTGTTATAGTGTACACTGTTTTAAGCGATTTTTCAAGTTTATCTGC